>JAKLJM010000042.1 GCA_023151145.1 Bacteriovoracaceae bacterium
CAAACTCACATCTGATGAAACTGCTGAAAAAGTAAAAAGTGACATCCCTTCAGGGCCAAATGGGTTTATTCCAGGCTTACAAAAGCACTCTGCTGGATTAGGTATTGGTCAAACATTTCTTCGTTCAGACTATGAAGATAATGGAGAAGATAAAATCACAGTAGATTTTTACTATAACTACTCTGCTAGTTATTCATTTGATTTTGTTGCCAACCTACACCTTACAGATCATGAGTTCAGAAATACTGAAACAGAGCTTAAAGGTTTAGCCTTAGCCATCAAAGGTAAACTTTATCAATTTGATGCTTTCGCTCCTTACGCTCTTGGTGGATTTGGATTTTATCAACCACAAGTTGCTCAGATGGTTAACGGGGTTTTAAGAGAATCAGATTCTAAGTTAGTTTTTGGTATTAACTTTGGTGGAGGTGTTGACCTTGCTCTCAATGAAAGAGTGACAGTTGGTGCTTTATTCCATTATCACGATCCATTTGATGTAAAACAAGAAAATGGAAGCAATGTTGAAGGGTCGTACTACAAGTTACTTTTAACTGCTATGTACACTTTTAACTAAATAATTATTTTATGTCGTCGCATAGGCTTTTTATTATTACCGGAAAAGGCGGCGTGGGAAAAACCACTGTCGCCTTAGCTTATGCCAATCACCTAAAAGATCAGGGTAAAAAAGTTAAATTTTTCTCCTTTCTTCAGCACTCGCCTCATAAAATTTTAAAATCCCTTCATTTACCAGAAATACACTTAGAACTTTTTAAAAGTGCCGAAGTTTATATTGCGAAAAAGCTTAATTCAGAAACGATCGCTCACTGGATCATGCACACTCCTTTCTTTAAATCCCTTTTCCAGATGATTCCAGGCTTGGGACACATGATCTTATTTGGACACATCATTGATGAATTAGAAAATGATCCTGAGCTTATTGTGGTCATGGATGCACCCGCCTCAGGACATGCATTAACTATGTTTGAATCAACTGCAACATTTGAAACAATCTTCAAGTCAGGTCTCATTGTTAAAGACATTGATCGCATGAATCGATTCATTAAAACCAAAGGTAATCTCTTAACCTATGTCGTGACTCTTCCCTTTCCCATGGCCCATCAGGAAGCCAAGGAATTACAAAGAGAGTTGACAGAAAAAAATGTAGAACTAGGTCCCCTTATTCTCAATGATTCCTTACATGAACTACTGGCGACCGAGAGTGATCTTCCTGCGCTGTTAAAAAATAGACTAGAGCTGGAAAAAACGGTTTTGGCCGAAGAACCGGACTGTTTAATTATTCCACATTTTAATAATGATTCTAGTTTAGAAAGAGTGCAACTCGCCACCGAGAAGGTAATGCAATGGCAAAAGTAGTGCATTTACCAAATAATAAAAAAGTCGAATTCTTTTGTGGCACTGGTGGTGTTGGAAAAACAACAACAGCGGCAGCCCGTGCTGTTTATTTAACTAAGCTCAATAAAAAAGTCCTGCTCATAACGATTGATCCTGCCAAACGCTTAAAACAAGTGCTCGGCATAGAAAACAAAGAGGAAGGAACTATTCAAAACGTTTCTTTAAAACTGTTTGAAGATCAAAATGAATTGAGTTTTGATGCTCTTTTAATGACACCCTACTCGACACTTAAAAGAGTAGCAGAAGAAAACAATACTTCTGACAAAATCGACACGAATATTCTTAAGACATTAACAAAACCCTATGGGGGAATGAATGAAATAATGTCGATAGTCGAATTGCAAATGCAGTTAAAAAAACATCACTACGACACCATTATCCTAGATACTCCCCCAGGGAAACACTTCATTGATTTTCTTGAAAGTTCTAAAAAAATTCAAAACTTTTTTGATAAAACTTTCGTGGAGATTTTTCAATTCCTAGATAAAAGTTTTCAAACAAAAAGTACTAAGTTTTTTGCTCCAAAAAATTTAATTACAAACTTAGTCTCAACAGGAATTAAAAAGTTACTTAGTTACCTCGAAGATGTTACAGGTGAAAGTTTTGTCAAAGAATTCATCGATAGTGTTTCAGTACTCTACTTGAATCGACAAACCTTTCTTGATGCCTTGCAATTTCATCAGCAACTTAAGAAAGTGGAGTTTTCCAATTGGTTTTTAGTCACTTCCGCTGACCAACACAAAATTGATGAAGCAGTTGAGTTAAAAAAAGAAGCCGAATCCTTTATTCACCATGATCATTTTTTAATAATTAACAAGTGCCTGACTCAAGATTTCCAAGATTGGTCGCCGCAAAAAATAGAACTCATCCAGCTAAAAGAATCTCTTCTACACCGCGAAAAGCTTTTGAAAGAGTTCTCTAGTAAAAACTTCGAGAACATATTAGAATTTCATGAGGTTTTAAGCCCATCCCCGCAAGAGCATGTCGCGAGTCTTTCAAAGGAATTTCATTAATTGATTTTCCTTTCGGCCGCTGAAAGGAGTTCATTTTGTCTGCAAAAATTATTACGACTAAAGAAGAATTAGATGGATTCATCTGTCACAATTGGAATGAGATCAATAAATATATTGAATCCTTAAAAGTGAATTTGCCGATTCCTTTTTATTCAAGTGTTGATATTAGAGAAAGTAAAACTAAATACGCACCGGTGGATCATAACATGTATCCAGCGGGCTTTAATAATGTTTGCGCTATTGATTTAAGAGAATCAGTTCCGGTTATTAAAAACACTATTCTCAAAATGAATTCATCGGCAAAAATTGTCGGAATCATTCCTGAGTCACATACTAAAAATTTATTTTATCTCGATCACCTCTCTACCCTTTCTTCGTTAGTTAAAGGGGCTGGGTTTGAAGTTAGAATATTTACTTTTGATCCGAATGTTTTTGAAGAAGGTCAATCGACACTTCAACTGACTTCACATTCAGGAAATGCGGTTATTATCACCAAACCAGAGATTCGCGATAATCAAATTTTTGTTGATGGTGAAAAATTAGATGCCGTCATCATGAATAACGATCAGTCGAATCCACTGCCAGTAACATGGAATGGAATTCATACTCCCATCTCTCCATCTCCTGAGATTGGCTGGTTTAGAAGACAAAAAAATATCCACTTTTCATTTTATCAAAAAGTTGTCTCGCAATTTGCGGAACATTTCAACATTGACTGCAATTTGTTACATGCAAGATTTCGCGCAGTAGACCAAGTTGATTTTGAAACCAAAGAAGGTCTTGAACCATTAGCGATCACCGTTGACGAACTTATTAAAGAAATCGGTCCAGAGTCAAAAGTTTTTGTGAAAGCCTCTCAAGGAACTTACGGCATGGGGATCAGTGTTGTTTCTTCTGGTGACGAAATTAGAAACATGAACCGTAAAACGAGAAACAAAATGGATGTTGGAAAAAATGCCATTAAATTTACCTCAGTTTTAGTTCAAGAAGGTGTCGAAACAATTATAAAGTACGATGATAGTCCTGCCGAAATCACTATCTATTTAGTCGATGGACAATGTATCGGCGGCTTTATGCGCGCTAACTCTGAAAAAGATAGTTTAGGAAATTTAAACTCTAAGGGAATGGTTTTTAGAAAACTATGTATGAGTAATATTAGCCAAGATGATGATCACAAATGTAAAGAGGCTATTTACTCAATCGTTGCTCGTCTTTCAACTATTGCAGCGGCTCACGAAATTAAAGAAGTATTATTAGTTACAGAATAAATAGGAGAAAGATCACATGATGAAAGGTGCAAAAAAGAACATTCTCGATGCCATTGGATGGACCCCTATCGTTAAACTGAATAAAGTAACGACAGGAGTAGATTCTGAAATTTATGTAAAATTAGAATACATGAATCCAGGTGGATCTTCTAAGGACCGAATTGGTGGATTTATTATGGATCGTGCTGTCGCTGCCGGAAAATTAAAGCCCGGTGGAACGATTATCGAGGGAACATCAGGAAATACTGGTGTAGGCCTTGCGATGTGGGCTGCAGTAAATGGATATAAATGTATTTTCGTTTTAGCAGACAAACAGTCACAAGAAAAAGTTAATAACTTAAAATCTTTTGGCGCAAAAGTCGTTGTATGCCCTACTGATGTTGAACCAGATGATCCAAGATCATATTACTCAGTTTCAAAAAGATTAGCGGAAACAATTCCAAATTCATACTATGTTAACCAATACGACAACCTCTGGAATCGCGAAACTCACGTAGCAACAACTGGTCCCGAGATATTTGAACAAACTCAAGGTGACTTTGATGTTTATATGGCAGGTGTTGGTACAGGTGGAACGATCACTGGTGTTTCAATGTATTTAAAAACTAAAATGCCAAACTTAAAAACTGTTGGTGTTGATGTTGAAGGATCTATTGTTGCTCAATTTGCCAGAACTGGTGACCTGAGTGGAGCTCGTTCGTATGTGATCGAAGGAATTGGTGAAGACTTTATTCCTGAGAATTACGACTTCAAAGTGATTGATGACTGGGTTGTCGTTGGTGACAAAGAATCTTTCTTAATGACCAGAGCTCTTTTGAAACAAGAAGGAATTTATACTGGTGGCTCAGGTGGTGCCGCGGTGGTTGGAGCTATAAAATATGCAAAAACGCTGAAAGAACCAAAAAAGATACTCGTCATTCTACCAGATTCAGGAAATCGTTACACATCAAAAATCTATAACGATGAGTGGATGATGGCCAAAGGCTATATTGATTCTGCCTTCAACGTTCAAATTAAAGATTTATTGGTTGAACTTAACAAAGATCACAAACCATTAATCTCCATTACAGATCATGCAACGATAGGTGATGCGATTAAATTAATGGAAGAAAAAAGTGTTTCTCAAGTTCCAGTCATTCAAGGTGATATCATTAAAGGAATCATTAGCGAACAAAGTTTATTAAAGCCACTCTATAACGGTGAATATAAATTCACTGACAGTGTAAGTTTGGCCTACAATAAATCATATCGCACTGTAGATATCCATGAATTATTGGCCAGTGTTCAAGACTCACTATTAAAAAAAGAAGTTGTGCTTGTCACTGAAAATGGAAAATTGAAAAATATTTTATCTAATATTGATATTTTAAATTTCATTGCAAAACGAGATAACGCTTAATTAAAAGGAAATATATGCTACCTCCAAAATCAAAAATTAAACATAATTTCAAAGGTAAATCGACAAAAGCAATTCACGTTGGTGGACATCCAGATGCAGAAACCGGAGCGATCATGCCTCCTATCTATCAAACATCTACCTATGTTCAAACAACTCCAGGTGTCCATAAAGGATATGAATATTCTCGTACCCATAATCCAACGCGTACTCGCCTTGAAGAGTGTCTTGCTAGTCTGGAAAATGCTAAGCACTGCCTAGTTACGGCTTCTGGTTTATCTGCTGAAATGCTCTTAATGCATCTTTTACCAGCTGGATCTAATATTCTTTGTGGTGATGATGTTTATGGTGGAACTTATAGATTATTTACGACGGTTTTCCACAAAATGCATAATTTTAAATTTGTTGATACAACCAACTTAAAGTTACTAGAAAAAACCATTAAAGACTTTAAGCCGGCCATGATCTGGATTGAAACTCCAACCAACCCACTTTTGAAGATTACCGATATCAAAGCTGTAACGACTATGGCAAAAAAAGTAAAAGCTTTAACCGTAGTTGATAACACGTTTATGAGTCCCTATTTTCAAAACCCACTCGACTTAGGGGCAGACGTAGTTCTTCATTCATTAACAAAATATATCAATGGTCACTCTGACAGTGTTGGTGGTGCCATGATGTTAAATGATGATAAAAATTACGAAACTTTATTTAAACTTCAAAACTCTATTGGGCCATCGCAATCACCATTTGATGCTTGGTTGGTTTTAAGAGGTGTTAAAACACTCAAGATCAGAATGGAACAGCATCAAAAAAATGCCATGGAAGTTGCAAAATATTTAGAAAAACATCCAATGGTTGATCGCGTTATTTATCCTGGATTAAAATCTCACCCGCAACATGCATTGGCCAAAAAGCAGATGTCTGGTTTCAGTGGAATGATCACGTTTTTTCTAAAAGGCGATATTAAAAAATGCAATAAATTTTTATCTAGCCTAAAAGTCTTCTCATTGGCCGAAAGTTTAGGGGGAGTAGAATCATTAATTGAATCTCCTGCCATCATGACCCATGCCTCTATTCCAAAAGCTGTTCGTGAGTCAATTGGACTCACAGATAACTTAATTCGTTTAAGTGTTGGAATTGAAGATATTGAAGATATATTGGCCGACTTAGAAGCTGGATTTAAAGCAGCAAAATAAAGATCGGGAGCCCAAAAGGCTCCCTTTCTTTTTTATAAAATGGCAAATAGAGGACTTTTCGTTGGCATTTCAACTTGTTTTAAAGAAAGAACACGGCCACCTCGAGCAAGAACAACTTCAGCTAAATCATCTAACAAATCATCGTTAAACTGACTCGCCCCTTCTCTAGATAAGTTTACCTTCCCTTCATACATATTAATTCGCCCCCAGAGATTACGATCTTCTGCGATGGCCAAGATTTTGATTTTTCCCTTGATGGCATTTTGAGTGACTAAGGTAATTTCATCGGTGGCCATTTGAATCGCTGATTTATCATGATAGTTTTGAATAATATTCTTTTTATTCAGTTCAAAAATATCATTTAATATTTTAATGGCTTCTGCCTTAAGCTCTATCGTCGTTTTACCGTTAATACTTCCAGGAATCGACATCATTACTAAATCTTTATCACGATTGATTTTTTTATAAAATGCGACTTGTTCCTTAAGTCCAGCTAAAATCACAGGAGTTCTATTTTTAGAAAAAATCTTATCTAATTCATTTTCTGTTTTTCTAAAAAAATTCTCCCAATTCTCAATGTTTTTTGAAGAATTATCATGATCTTGATTTTCCCACTCTTTTTCTAGTTCTAAACCTAAGACACTTCCTTTAAAAAGTTTTATTTGTTTTTTACTAAGACTTAATAAATAGAAATCAAATTCTTTTTGCAACCAAGTAAAAATAGGTTTTAAGTGGAAGCTCTTTGAGATGAAAAAATTGTCATAAATAGTTTTTGGGAACTCAACAAATCCCGTAAATTCTTCTGAGTGGAAAAAGGCTAAACTTGAATGTTTCGAAGACATCAGCGTCCCAATTTCTACCTCATATAACTCTTTCAAATACGCATGAACTACTTTATCTTGGAATTTTTTTAATAAATTTTTCTCACATTCCTTCAACAATCTCACCCATCTCACCTCAATAGAAGTGTCTTCGATATTGTTTATATATAAAGTAATCAATGGCATCTTGATTAATGAACGACTCTCGCCCACCACTTGTTCCTCGTTTTTTCTAATCCAAACTAATTTATTTGAAACCAAGTCAAAACTATGCATGTGTAACTCCTTTTTTCTCTTTCTTAATAATGAAAGAAAGCAATATTGATAACGATATAATTCCTAAGATAATTCCCAACGATAGGGATATCGGAAACTTTCCACCATACAATTCATTTAGCCATGCCATCTTTAATCCAACAAAAATCAATACGAATCCAAGCCCATATTTAAGTAACCAAAATTTTTCCATCACTCCCGCCAGCATAAAGTACATTGAACGTAAGCCTAGAATCGCAAAAATATTTGAAGTGAAAACAATTAAAGGCTCTTTCGTTAATGCAAATATGGCCGGAACTGAATCAATGGCAAAAATAATGTCGGTAAATTCGATAAACACTAACGAGACAAATAACGGAGTTGCAAACCACACACCATTCTCTTTAATCCACAATTTATTACCGTGAATTTTAGGTGAAATTTTGATGAATTTTCTTAATAACTTAATTAAGGGATTTTTCTCAGGATCAAGAGGCTTATCAGGTGCAAAGAGCATTTTTACGCCAGTTAGAATCAAAAAAATACCGAAAATAATAATAAGAAAGTGGTACTGCATTAGGATGGAGCCTAGAGCAATGAAGATGGCCCTAAAAAATAATGCCCCTAGAATTCCATAAAAGAGAACTCGATGTTGATACTTAGTGGGAATTCCAAAGTAAGAGAAGACGACAATAAAAACAAAAATATTATCTATCGCTAAAGATTTTTCAACCACAAACCCTGTTAAAAACTCTAAGGCCGATTGCTTAGCTGCCAAAACTGGTTCAAAACCAGGAATTAACATAAGTCTTGGATCTAGGGGAAATTTCCACAAAGCATATTGGTAAAAAGCATAATTAAAGACAAGAGCAAGTCCCACCCAAAATGCAGTCCAAAAAGCTGCCTTTTTAAAACTCATTTCCTCGCTTTTTTTATTAAATACGCCTAAATCGATTAACAGGATCACTAAAACAAATAAAGTAAACGCAATGTAAAACCACCAATATTCATTAAAAGGAAACAAGCTCATAACACCTCCAATACTTTGATAATATCGCTTGATTTTTCACTTTGCTCAAATTGATAATAAGCATATCTTGATTTGCTAAAAGCAATACAAAGGAAGAATGATGAAAAAATGGATTAACTATCAACAACTTAATTATTTCAAAACAATTGCTAGAAGTGGCAGTATTCTTGCCGCTAGTAAGATCTTAGGTGTAGGGCAACCAACATTAAGCATTCAATTGAAACAACTAGAAGAAGTTATGGGGGTAACTCTATTTGAAAGACATCATAAAAGATTGAAGCTCACCGACGATGGTGCGATCGTGCTAAAATATGCTAACGAAATTTTTCATATCGGTGATGAATTGCTTTCAATTTTAAATAATGAATTTGAATTACCTAAAAAACATTTTCACATAGGGGCCTTAGACACCATCCCTAAACACGCAACGATGGCAGCTTTTGAATGTATGCAATCTATCACTCCAAGTTCAATCGAAGTTTCCGAAGGCAGTGCTGATTTTCTTATAAAAGAACTCGTTAGCAATAACATAGATCTAATTATTACAAACTTTGTTCCTTCTCCCAAAAAAGGGGAAAAAATCTTTCACCAAAAAATCAGTCAGCAAAAAGTCTTAATTGTGGGAAATGAAAAATTCAACATTCTTTCAAGTAAGTTCCCTAAGTCCCTCAACAATGCTCCTTTTATTTTGCCAACTAATCCCAACAAACTTCGTGTCGAAATCGACAAGTTTTTTAATGGTATCAATTGCAAATATGATCTCATTGCAGAGACTCAAGATACCTCACTACAAAAACTGTTAGCACTACAGGGCCATGGCGTAATGGTGGCACCTGAAATTGCAATTGAAGAGCATTTACTCAAGGGAGAATTTGTTATCATCGGAGAGATGACGAATGTGGATGAGAGCTTTTATTTACTTTACACTGAAAACAAATTAAAAAACCCTCATCTACAAGACTTTATTAAAATTTTTAAACTTTAATTAATTTGAAACAAAGAATTGGCATCAATATAGGTTACACAAGCCAATGAATCATAAGGCAGAAACATCCCAATGTTTTTAGATTTTATTTTGTAAAATAATTCATTTAAAAAATCTCTTTCAGCTAATTTGTAATGATCTTTCACAAAATTATTAAGAGGATAATCAGAAAAAGAAGCTGAATAAACCTGTCTCAATCCTGATGATAAGAAGATGAGTTTTGTTTCGGGCTTAAGTTTTACTTCTTCACACTTTAACTCTTCAGAAGAGATCTTGTTTATATTTTTTTGAATAGCAGAGTTGCCGTCAACAAAAAATTCGCCTGAGCTTTGATTCCATACTTCTAGTTTTAAACTTTTCGTATCTAGTCTGGTTACAGCACACTCAATTTGAGTTTTGTATTCAAGCTGCATTTTTGCCAGTATCTCAAAAAAATTGTTCACATTGGTAGCAATATTTTTTTCAGCCTTTAGGCTTTCGATTTCAGAAATTAACAAAGACGCAACGACATATGAATGCGAACGAACATAAAAGCTCCATTGCTCACCTTCATTCAAGACACTGTCGAAAAATTCTCCCCCCGGTCGCTCTCCACTTAAAAATTTTAAAACGGAATGAATTCCTTTTAGTTTAAATTCTCTCATCGGAACAACTGCTTGATGAATCTCTTTTACTCGATCGAGCTCCTTCATTGTTTGTGCCAAGATACTACTTAAGTCATTTGATAGGTTTGCGAGGCTTGCCTGATCAAAAGATCCTAACTGAGTTAAGTAATTACTAATGATCGGCATGTTGTAAATATCTTCTTGTGAAAGATCTATAAAGCCATAAATACGGTCACGCACGTGATGAAAGTCTTTAATGAACTTCACATCGCGAGGATGGGTAATAGCAATTAAAATCTTTTGATTTCTTTCTCCCACAATGACTTCAAGATCATCTATTTCTTCATCATGAAAAACGACAATGGCCGGATGGTTGACTAAAGTTTTGTGATCTTTATATTTACCTTTTTTAATATTTCCTTGCTGACCTAATAAAAGCTCAATCCGTTGAGATAAATGCTCAACTTCTTCTTTTGTGTTTGAATCTGAAAACAATAATGCAACATCTAACATGACAACCTCTTTGATCTTATTATTCTAACAGCTCCTTAAAAGTTTTCATGCAAAAAGATGACATTTGCTTACAGGTTGAAAAATTAAGGATGGTTTTTTCTGAAATCATTTATCCTAATTCTTATATGCAAAAACCAGGAAGGTACGCATGCACAAATCAATCATTAAGTTGACCTCTTTACTCACCCTTGTTTTCACAACGACACAGGCTTTGGCCAAAAATGTAGAAGAAAGCTTTTTTATTACTGATCAAAGAAAAGAAATTATCTCGAATTTACCCTGGATCACCTATCAGCGAAAGGCTTTGAACTTTATGGGCCTAAAAAAACAAAAGAATTTCTCCGACAAAATAAAATTCAATTCACAGATATTTCTATGCATGCTTTTGCAGCAAAAGATCAATACCCAACACCTGAAGATATTGCTCATAAATTAAGTACACTCAATACTCAGTTTCCGCAATTATCTGAGTTGTATACTATTGGAAAATCAACAAAGAAAAGAGATCTGTGGGTTATAAAGTTAACTAATAAAGAATCCAAAAAAGATAAACCTAAATTTAAATATATCGCCAATATGCATGGAGATGAAATTGTCGGAAGAGAGTTGATGGTTTTGTTGGCCGAAGATCTACTTAAAAACTACGGTAAAGAACAAAGGATCACTCAATTATTAGATAATACCGAAATTCATATTCTCGCTTCAATGAATCCAGATGGAGCTGCTCTTGGAAGACGTGGGAATGCAAATAATGTTGATTTAAATAGAGATTTCCCTGATTTTACAACCAGGGACAATGCTGACACAACAAATGGTAGACAACTAGAAACAAAAGCTGTGATGAATTGGCAAAATCAAATTGCCTTTAAATTATCAGCGAACTTTCATGGTGGAGCAGAAGTTGTTAATTATCCTTGGGACACTTCACCTGATCAATGTCCCAATCATGACCTAATAAAAGATTTAAGTTTAGAATATGCGACCAACGCACCTTACATGGCGACTTCAACAGTATTTAATAACGGTATTACCAATGGATTTGAGTGGTATGAAGTTAATGGTGGAATGCAAGACTGGAGTATTAATTGGAAAAAAGATCTGCAAGTTACTGTAGAATTATCAGATGAAAAATGGCCAAACTACTCAACTATTTCCTATTACTATCAAGAGAACCGAGAATCATTAATACGTTATATAGAAAGAATTCATACATTTTAAAAATAAGGGAACAATACTGTTCCCTTGTTTTTATAATAATTGATTTAACTGATTCTTAATTTTGAAATCCCTTAATTTAATTTTTAACTTCTCTTAAAAATTGATTCAAGATAATTAAATATTCCTTCGATATTTATATCACCAAAACAATTCCTCACGATTGAGAATATACAAATGAAACCAAAGATTTTTCTTTATGATACGAGAATAGATTTTCAAAACACATACTGCTTAAATCTTTTAGTTTACACCAACGCCGAAATTAAAATTTTCACTAAACTTGAAAAACTTTTTCAAGAAATGTGGGAAAATGATGTGGATGGTGTGTTTATTCATATTCCACGTGAAGAAAAAAAAATTGAAGATATTCTTTTTAACCTCTATGCACCAGTAAAGAAAAAAGAAAAAAAACCTATTATCATTGTTCAAGGGATTAGTGCTAGTCCCTATGAAGAAATCTTACCTTTTGAAAATATTATTCCTGTAAAAGACTTAGTACAAACCTTTGCCAAGAAAGTAGGAATTACTGCACAGTACATGGCGACACTTAATGTGGGGGAATATTTCCCCATCCCCTCTCGCTATCTTCTTCCAGGATGGCAAGTAGTAAAACCAGTTTATTATTACGACAATGATAAAAAATTAAGACCTCTACTTAAAGAAGGTGATTTTTTTACACCCGACCTATTAAACATGTTAGGTCTCGAGGCTCAAATTTTTGTGAAGTCTCCTTATCGATTGGAACTCATTAATTCTTTCACTTCAAAACTCAAAGAAAAACTCGATCAAGCGATGCCATTAGAAGAACGTGTTTCTCTTACAGATACTGCTTATCAAATGATTTCAAGTACCATGCAAACACTAGAGCTTCCGGAAACAAGTTTGGCATTGGCAAAATCGGCCATCGGTTCAATGGAGAAAATTGTTCATTCCAACAAAACGCTCTCCGACCTCTACAAACTTGTCATGGAAGATAAAAGTTCACTGCGCTTTAAACATTCAATTGTTTCTATGTTCATCGGGCAGCATCTTCTATCGCAAATTCCCTGGGCCAGTAAACAACACGAAGACTCGTGGTCTCACTTGTGCTTTTTTCACGACATTATGTTAACTAAAGACGAATGGATTTTTTATGATCATGAATTTGAACTTGAAAATAAAAATTTAGATGCCAAAGAAAAAGCGATCATCCTAAATCATGCGAGACTAGCAGCACGAGTGGTTTCGCAAGCTAAAGAATTACCTGTTGGTATAGACACACTGATTAAACAACATCATGGCTCAAAAATGGGCGATGGCCTAGGAAAAATGTCGATGTCGATTTCTCCCCTGGCCATCCTTTTTGTTATTGTAGAAAACTACACTCACTTTATTCTTACACAGCCTGAAAAGGCTCGTAATGCTGAAGCTAACCATGACTTTATTGAAAGTTTATTTAAAAAATTTCCATTTCCTAACTACAAAAAAACTATACCTTACTTAAGAAATCTTCCCCTTAAGGCTTAGGTATTATCTAAAAGTTTCGAGTATTCGCTTTGTATACTCGAAACTTTTTCTTCTTCTAAGCTAAGCTTTTCAAAAAGATCATCTATTTGTTGGTTTAACTTGCCTAGGGCATGAGTGTAATCTTGAAGCTTAGAATTATCGCTTAATACTTCTGAACTATTGAGCGCTTCAACTAAACGTTTTGAAAATGTTTCCTTTTCTTCAATATCTTTTTCTAATTTTTCAACTAATTCTTGATGAGGTCTAAGCCGCTTAGCCCTTTCCTGCACCAACTCAACTCGTCTTTGTTTAATTTCTTTTTCAGACAATTTGCCAGAAACGACTTGAGAGACTTGTTTTTCTTCTTCCCAACCAATTTTTTCCAAGAAGTCGTCATAGGTTCCTTCAAAATACTCTGCATTCCCTTGATGGAAAATAACTAGTTTATTGCAAAGATTTCTAAGCATGATCTCACTGTGAGTTACTAAGACCACCGCTCCTTCAAAATTTGCAATCTCTTCGGTTAAGGATTCTATGGATTCTAGGTCTAAGTGGTTAGTGGGCTCATCTAGTAACAATAAATTTGCCGGCTTTGCTAATATTTTACCTAAAAGAACTCTCGCTCTCTCTCCTCCCGACAAAACTTTTATTTTTTTCTTAGCAAGATCTCCATCAAACATCATTGTTCCAGCAATATTTCTCACCTGAGCAATACTAAGATCGCCATTTTCACTTTGAATTTCTTCAATAATAGTAGATTCTAAATTCATTCGTTGAATGTTCGTTTGACCAAAATGTCCCACTTTAACACTTGGATGAAAACTAATCTTGCCCTCTAGAGGAGAAAGATCTCCAGAGATATTATTTAAAAGAGTCGACTTCCCTTTACCATTTTTCCCAATTATCCCTATGCGATCATTTTTATTAACGGCAAAGGATAAACCATGAAAAAGTTTGTCGCTTTCATTGTATCCAAAAGCTAAATGTTTTATCTCGAACAAAGTCTTGGCTGGGATATCTGCATAACGAAATTTAAAACCCAAATCTTCTACGTTGGATAATTTGTTCATATTACCCATTTTCTCTAGCGCTTTGACTCGAGATTGTGCTTGAGCCGCCTTAGAAGCTTTAGCTTTAAAGCGATCAATAAACGACTGCATATCTTTTTTCTTACGCTCAAAGCTCTCACGAGCTTTTTCGTAAAGTTCTTCATCTAACAAAATCTGTTCATAATATTTTATCGTATCACCTTTGATTTTTTTCAAGGCATGACGATGAATCCCCATTGTATGCGTGACAACTTCATCCATAAAATCACGATCGTGAGTAATTAACAAAATTTCGCCATCAAAATTACGTAGGAAATTTTTTAACCATCTAATACTGATGATATCAAGATAGTTGGTGGGCTCATCTAGTAATAAGAGATTAGGTTTTTTGAGCAAAGCTTTGGTTAAATTGATACGAATTTGATACCCACCAGAAAAACTTTTTGGGTCTTTGGCCAAGTCCTCTTCTTTGAATCCTAAACCAAAAAGGATTTTTTCGGCCTCATGGGAACTAAATAATTCCTCGCCTTCCTTTAATGCAAGCCGCAAAATCTGTTCACATTCTTCTAAAACCGTTGGTTTTGTGAAGTGAATATGTTGCTCTAGAGAGCCTATCGTATAGTCCTTTGGGCGAGTGATTTCTCCCGAAGTAGCTGTAATTTCACCTAAAATGATCTTAAAAAGCGTCGACTTCCCTGTACCATTACGTCCAACTAAACCTATTCGTTCTTTTGTTCCTAACTGAAACGTAACACTTTCAAAGAGAACTTGAGTTCCAAAGCTCATACCTAAATTTTTTGCCTGAATCATGTAACTACTACCTTTCTGCTCTACATTTGGGGCTAGTTTATGCTAAACTCTCCCCGATTTCATTCATTTTTTTCACCTCGAAACAAGGAAATTTGTCCCATGAGTAAAGCTTATTCTAAAATTAAAAACATTGCCGTCGTAGCTCACGTTGACCACGGTAAAACGACAATGGTCGACTGTCTCTTAAAACAATCAAATACATTTGATGAAAGAGAGCAAGTTGCTGAACGAGTTATGGACTCAGGAGACATTGAAAAAGAACGTGGTATCACAATTACCGCAAAAAACTGTGCGTTTATTTGGAAAGATACAAAAATTAATCTTCTCGATACTCCTGGACACGCCGACTTCGGTGGAGAAGTAGAAAGATCATTAATGATGGTTGATGGTATTCTTCTTTTAGTTGATGCTTCAGAAGGTCCTCTACCACAAACTCGTTTCGTTCTTACAAAAGCAATGGAACAAGGCTTGAAAATTGCCGTAGTTATTAACAAAATCGATCGTCCCGATCAACGTATCGAAGAAGTAAAAAGTGAAATCGAAGAATTATTCTTAGAGCTTGCTTCAGTTCTTAACATTGAAGATTTCGATTTAGATATTCCAATCATCTACGCTACAGCAAGATCTGGCTGGGCGACTCATGATCCTAAAGTTGTAAGACAAGACATTCATCCGATTCTTGACTTAATGGTTTCTGATTTCTTCCCAGTACCACGTATTTCAGAGGGACCAGATCTTCAACTTTTAGTGACGAATCTTTCATATTCTCCTTACCTAGGACCTCTAGCTATCGGAAGAATCCAACGCGGAAATATTAAAAAAGCTTCAAACTACATCCTATGCGATGTTGATGGTAGAAATAAACAATACAAAATCACCGCGATTCAAGAATTCTCTGCGCTTAAAATTGCAGAAGTTGATTCAGCTGACGCTGGAGAAATTGTTATTGTTGCAGGTATCGATAACGCAAAAATCGGAGACACCATTGTTTCTCCAGGTAAAATTGAACCACTTCCACGTATCACTGTTGAACCACCAACTGTAGGGGTTCAAGTTTCAGTATCTACTTCTCCAATGTCTGGACAAGAAGGTGAATATTTAACTTCAAGAAAACTAGAAGAATTCTTACAAGACTCAATTAAAACTAACGTAGCACTTCAATATGAACCAACTGACGATCCAAAAGTTTATATCTTAAAAGGTCGTGGAGAACTTCAACTTGCTATCGTATTCGAAGAATTACGTCGTAAGGGTTTTGAATTAATGGTTGGTCGTCCACAAGTACTTTTCCAAACAAGTGAAGCTGGTGAAAAACTAGAGCCATACGAAAAAGTAGTTTTAGATATTCCAAATGATGCTACTGGAGCAATCACTGAAAAATTATCTCAGCGAAAAGGTATTATGGAAAACATGATGCCATTAGGAGAAGACAGAACACGTATGGTATTTGTTATTCCATCACGTGGATTAATTGGTTACCGTGGAGTTTTCTTAACAGATACGCGTGGTGCAGGTTTAATGTCATCTGAATTCATGGGATACCGTCCTTATGCTGGAGATATGCTTGGAAGACAAAACGGCGCTATCGTTTCTGATAGAGCTGGAAAAATGACTCCATATGCACTCTTTAACTTACTCGCGTCTGGTAAACAATTTGTTAAACCAGGTGAGACGACTTACGAAGGTATGGTTATTGGAGAACACACACGTCCAAACGATCTAATCGTTAACTGTGTTCGTGAAAAACATTTATCTTCAGTGAGAACTGCTGGTAAAGATGAAAACCCAATCCTACCTCCAATTGTAAACAGAACTCTTGAATGGGCCCTAGACTGGATTGACAATGATGAGTGGGTTGAAATTACTCCACAGTCTATCAGAATCAGAAAAAAGGAACTCGTTGGTAACAAACGTTCTGTTATTCGTAAGTAAATCTAATTAAAAAATTTTAGATACCAAAAGAAGGCAAGGCAACTTGCCTTCTTTTGTTTTTTGCTCCTACAATTAAAGTAATTTAGGAGGATCTATGAAAAAATACTTATTCGCTCTCTTAGCATGTCTCTCCCTTAATACTTTTGCACTAACCGTTGATGGCATCAACTTTCCAGATACCGCAGTAGTTGAAGGCAAAAATTTAGTTTTAAACGGTGTTGGCATTAGAAAAGCCACATTTCTTAAAATCAAAGTTTACTACGGTGGCCTATATCTAGAACAAAAATCGAAAGAAATAACTTTCATCAATTCAACATCTCCTAAGCAAATCATTATGAACTTTGTTCGTGAAGTAACTGCAAAACAACTAAAAGAAACTTGGGTTGAAGGCTTAGAACGTGCAAACACGAACTATACAACACTGAAATCATCAATGGATCAATTAGCAACTCATTTAGTTGACGTTGATAAAAATGATTCTATTGTCGTTCAATTCCTAACTGATGGTGTGGTTTTAACCATTAAAGGTAAAACAACTCCTAAAATTGGTAATGCTGATTTCTCTAAAGGATTATTGAATGTGTGGTTTACTAAACCACAAGATGAGAACTTACGTGAAGGTTTGTTAGGAAAATAGAATAAATTCTTCTAGGAGGCACTCAGT
>JAKLJM010000043.1 GCA_023151145.1 Bacteriovoracaceae bacterium
AAAACCAAAAAGTATCAAATGCCCTTGATAAATATCCTTGTCGCACAAGTCGAATTGATCGAGTGATGACTTATCGATTGGCCACAAAAGCCTCGCAATCTTCAAATTATGTAAGCCCTTGGCACGTGGTTTCGACGATGGGGGGAAGTATTCAGGAGATTTTTTTTGGTGTTAGTCGATTTAATGATCTTTTAGTTGTGAGTAGAGTAAAAGTAGGCAATGAACCAGTGCTGTATGCAACGGTCTTTTTTTGCGCAGGCAAAGAAGACGATGCCGATCGTCAGTTCTTAAACGATAAAGCTTTTCTCACTCATTTCTATACTACTCCCACAGTGGGATTGCATCACAATGAAAGAAATTGCCAATTCAATGGAGCTTCGGCCAATACCTATTCATGCCTAGATGACTCTGCCTTTTCCCTTGAGAACTCACCACCATGTCCTCCGGGATTAGAAAAAATTAACACAAAATTTCAGCCTATTTGTCATTAGTAAAAAGCTGATGACGTTGGTCTTTTTCTGCAAAAATCACTAAAAAGTTTTCTTCTGATTGGATGATCACCTCTCCATATGCAATATTGCTTAAGCCCTGTGATTGAAAGGGGAGAAGGAGATTTTTCGAGTTAAAAGGATAAGCGACGTTACCGCTGATGTTGAGCAGTTGTTTTTTTAAAGTAAAAACAGAGAAGAGTCCTTGATGAGTAAAATGATGATGTCCTTTACTAAAGAGTTTAATAAACTGATCGATCGTAACTTCTCGATGAAAAAATGATTCCACAGAAGAATTTGCGTAGTTTATAAAATCATCCAACACACCTAAATTAGAAAGCTCGTGATCAAATCTTCCCCCTGAAAAACCTAGAAGTGTCAGTTTTCTGACTTTAGGCGAGAGTAATTTTAGAGCAAATGATAAATCACTCTCATCTTTATTAGTAGGGAGTAAAAAGTCGAATTCTAATTCAGGATCAAGACATGAATCTTTATCTCCGATAATGAGAGAATGGGCGCTAAAGCGTGAAAGTGATTGATGTTTTTTTAGCGCAGCTCCACCATCTATATAGAGGAGGTGGGTGCAATCAACGGGCAGTAGTGATGGATCGATTGTTTTTAACCCAGGACCAATGATTAAAACATGTTCAGCCGCTTGAAGTTCTAGCCAAATTTTTTTAATTTTATCTTGTTTATTGAGTGATTTTGGTAAAAATTCCATTGGAAGAGCAGGAAAGAACATGTTAATTTGCCTAGGTTATTCGAGCATCGCCATTTATTAGCTAGTTTGTGATTAGTCATATCACGATTTTTTAAGAGTGAACACCATGGACCCACGCGAACGTTTACTATCTTTGTTACGATTAAAGCCACATTTAATTGCCTTAGAGGAAGGGGATTCTTTTTTACGCAGTGATTTAGGGCGAAGCGAACTCGCTCAAATGGGATTGACGGTACAGCTATCCTTATGGGGAACCGGGAAATACCAAATGGTTTTCTGGTTTAAGCCAAGTGACCATTTACAAGATGAACAGACCTTGTTCAGTCAAAAACCTGAAGGTATTTTTTATCGCGAAATCCCTCAGAGTACTCATGAATTAGCAACGGGACGCGGGCATTTTATATTGTCTGCGCTTTTAAAACTTATTAATAATACGAACTTAAACCGTCTTATCCAGTTAGATTTCAGAGAATGGGATAGTTTTTTAAGAGAAAAAAATAGCGAAGCCTTAGTGGAAGATATGCTTTTATGGAAGGAAATATTTTTTCATTTAAAAATTCAAATCATTCATCAGTTATCCATGAGGTTTTTAAGTGTCAAGGAATTGTCTTTTCAAAGGCAAAATCCAGAATCTTTGAATTACCAAGAGAAAAATCTTTTTTTACTGGAGATTTTATCTGCCTTTCACCAACTTTTTCCTCATGATCAATACCCTTTAACGGCGGTTGAAGCTACGGATTCAGATTATCAAGTGAAGTGGAAGCGCAAATTAAATGAAAGCGAAGAATTGATATTTGAAGAACTCCTCTGCAAAAATTTCGTCACAGCCCCCCTCTTTCCAGTGAAATTGGTTGCCGTTAACTGATAATTTGAAGTAAAATGCCATTATAACTTAATTGAACGAGGTCTATTACTATGATGAAATATGCGATTTCTTCACTTCTTTTCTTTTCATTCGTGTCTACATTTGCTCAGGATGCAACCAAGGGCGCTGAGTTATATAAGCAATGTATTGCTTGTCATGGAGCTAAGGGAGAAGGGAATGTGGCCCAAAAAGCACCAAAACTTTCTGGTCAGTATGATTGGTATGTAGAAAGGCAAATCCTAGACATTAGAGAAGGTAAACTTCGCAAGAATGAAGTTATGATCCCATTTGTGTCAAAACTTTCTGCTCAAGACGTGAAAGATCTTGCAGCTTACATTAGTCAGCTTTAATCTATTTAAGAGATATAAGTAAATTGGGGGCACGGAGCCCCCATTTTTTTGCAAGGGAAGGCCTCAGTGAAGTTAAAATTTCAAAAAGCAAAATCCAATAAAGATATTCAAAACATCTGCGACTACAATATAGACGCTTTTTCTGATTCGCCAGATTTCAATTGGAATTTGGACGAAATTCAAAATGAAGTGGCTGAGGGGTGGGAGCTCTATTCCGTGATGGTCGACGATGAAATCATCGCTGCTGTGTTCTTCAAAACAGATAAAACTACCCTTTATACCAAGAATACTGCCATTAAAGTGAGTTATCAGGGCAGTGGTTTTTCTCATAAAGTGAAAGAATACTTCGAAAAAGTAGCACGCGATAAGGGCTTAAAGCACATCGCTCACTACTGTCGAATCGACAATTTTAGGATGTATTCGTTAAATGAGTCCCATGGATACCGTAAAACTCCAAATAAATTTGGACCAGACGGCCAGGTGGTTGAGTGGATCAAGGATTTGAATTAGATCCCTCGGAAAAGAGGAAGAAAAAATCATTTTTCATTGGGAGAAATGAAAGAAATAGCAGGGGAATAAAGTTAAAAAAAATCATTTTTAAGTCGTTCGCGAGAGAAAAAAAAGAATAAAACTTAAAAAAAAATGAAAAAAAATTTGTGTTCCCTATAGACAAGCCGAAAATTCTCGATCAATAATAATTAAAAGAGTGATAATTTCTCTCGAGAATTTGAAAAAAAAGAAAGTTTTTGATCATATTTTATAGTGAGATACTAACAACACAACGTCGGATTAACTGTCGACTTTAACGGAGGTCTACCATGGCAGTAAAGAAAAAAGCAGCAGCGAAAGCTACTAAGAAAGCAGCTCCAAAAGCTACTAAAAAAGCAGCTCCTAAAGCTACAAAAAAAGCAGCTCCTAAAGCAGCTCCAAAAGCTACTAAGAAAGCAGCTCCAAAAGCTACTAAAAAAGCAGCAGCTCCAAAAGCAGCTAAAGCTACAAAAAAAGTAGCAGCTCCAAAAGTTAAAAAAGCTAGAAAGCCAAATGAAGCTTTCATGAAAGCTCTTACTCCTTCAGCTCTTTTAGCTGAAATCGTAGGAAACAAGCCACTTCCAAGAACACAAGTTGTTAAGAAAGTTTGGGATTACATCAAGAAGAACAATCTTCAAAACCCAAAAAACAAAAGAAACATTCTTGCTGACGATAAGTTACAAAAACTTTTCGGAAAGAAAGAAGTTACTATGTTCGAACTTGCTGGAATCGTTGGTAAGCACTTATCATAATTTCAAGCTGTAACGACTGAAATAAAGAACCCGCCTTACGGCGGGTTTTTTTTTGCTCAATTTTTTATTTTTTAATACCTTCGACTGATTTTCTGAGATTTTGATATTGGTCACGCCATTTTTGATCAATGTCTTTAATTTTAAGAAACTCGTGACAGCTTTTAACGATGGGTTGCCCCGTGTTTGCCTCGTTTAACGACTTTAGGCAGTTTTCGGCATAAAGATCTAGGTATTCAGGGAAATTGGTTTTAAAGAGCTTAATGATCGCTAGATGGCGATCATAGCCAGGCCCTTGAAAGACCGTTTCACCCGGCAATGTTTTTAATTTTTTTAATCTTTCTAAAAGAAGCATTCGTTTTGGATAATCTTCCGCCAAGGTTTGTATAAAACTCCAAGCCAGATTTAAAGTATCACCGATTTCAGGGCTATCTAGAGTAAAGATGATGTAAAAAAGCTCTTCGTCAGATTTTTGAATAAGTTTATAGGATTTGAAATATTCATAGAGGTCTAAGCGGTATAGTCTTCGACCTTCAAAGAGTTGTTCTTTTGTTGCTTCATACATTTTAACGCTACAGCTTTTGCTGATGTAGCTTTCTAGGCTTTCAGTTTTTTTTATGTTGCGGGCCTTGTCTTCACTGATTTTTTTTATCACCCATTGAGAGAGGTCAGTTTTTTGACAAAAAACCATGGCATCAGAGCTTTTATAAATAATGCTGAAAAGTTTATAAAGTTCTTCTGGAGCTAAGGATTTTTGATGTTTTTTTATAAACTGATAGGCCCATTCGCTGTCTTTTATCGCTAAACTTAGTGAATGTCGTAAATCTTCAGTGCAGTTTGTTTCTTTTTTTTGAAAACACTGATCAAAATATTGGTTTAAAAACTGATTTTTTTTAAAAAGAAAATGTTCATCATCTCGGAAGGGATAGAGGTCTGAGCGTTTATTGATTTCTCTTAAAGTGGTTCGCGCATAGTTTTTTTCACGCATTAAACGATTGATCCACTCAATGGACATGGTTTGAACCAATTCTTTCCAGCGCTCTTTTCGCTCAGAAGGTCTAATGTCTAAATAGTGCTGAAAAAATTCATCGACGTTTTTTTCAACAGTCAGAAACTCCAGGTCTGCCATGGAATAAGAGGCCGCCAACAGAGTTGCTGGGGCACAAGCCATGCTGATAGCTAAAGTTAGGCTTAAGTATGTTTTACGATAATGGTAAAAATTAGAGAATTTCATGAATAAATTTTAGGTTCTTCATTAGCTTGTAGTCAAATAAACCTTCAGATGTTAGCATAATCTTTATGACCAATGAAATTGCTTTTACACCATACATAGTAGGGATTGCTGGCGGTAGCGGTTCTGGGAAAACGACTTTTGCTCGTCGTTTATCTGAGCTTTTGGGGCCAGAGTTATGTGCAATTGTTGGTCAGGATAGTTATTATATTGATCAAAGCGCTAAATTTGACCAAGATGGTGGATCAGTAAATTTTGATCATCCAGAGTCTTTAGAATTTTCACTGATGGCCAAACATTTAAGAGATTTAAAGGCCCATCAAACAATTGAAATTCCTATTTATGATTTTCCCACTCATAAAAGAATTGAAAAAACGATTCAAATGAATCCTCGCCCCATTATTTTGGTCGATGGAATTCTCATTTTATCACAACCTGACGTTGTCGAAGCTTTGGATGAATCCGTATTTATCGACTGTGATGAAAACCTTAGATATGAACGTCGTTTGAAGCGAGATGTAGAAGAGCGCGGTCGCACGCCTCTGGGCGTTTTTAGACAATTTCATAAACAAGTTAAGCCTATGCATGATCAGTTTGTAGAACCTTCGAAGAAGGTTGCAACCCTTGTCGTCAATCCTGAAACATTCACTAAAGAGTTAAATAAACTGGCCATGAAGTTACGCACGAAAGTATTGGTTTAGTCAGATTCCTTCCTCCTTTGAAATCTTTAAAAAACTAGTGTCGATCTAAGAAATTTAAGGTAATTTTAAGCCCTAAAAAGTAGTGCTTTTTTCCTTAAGGAGTTTCTCTATGAATACCGAAATTTTAAGCGGTGTTTTTTCTTCATTCGTCCATGTTCAGTTTAATGATTGGTCAGTTATTTTTTCCGCAGACTTTAAAAATCAATTGCTGATTTCTGGGGATGGAAATGTACTTTCAACTGAAGTCGTAGATAAACTTCAGCAATATACCAAAAATCTTCAAGACGACTTTCGCGTCCAGCTTAACTTTAAAACAGTTCCCTTCTTAGTCGCTTTTTTTCCTAACGACAAAAAAATTCGTTTTTATACTCCCAGATTGCATAATGAATTATTTTTTCTGCAACATACCAGTGGCCTAAATGAATTTGCCGAAGTTGAGTTGTTAAAAAAACATGTCGATCCAGTTTTACAACAAAAGTTAAAATCATTTCCTACTGAAAGTGAAGTGATCACTCGAAACGAAGCTTTGGTTGATCTTGCAAGCCTAAAGAGCATCGATGAGAGAGCAGAAGTTTTGGTGAAAGAATTATTAGTTCACGTGAATAGTTATCGGCCAAGTTTTTTTGAAAAAGTATCTGACTTTGCTCTTGGACTAACTGCTCAGTACGCATTGTTAAGAATTCACTTACTAAAGTTTTTGGCCATACTTCCATCGCTTGATCACGATAAAAGAGGAGTGGAGGTAAAAAGAATTTTATTAGAAGCTCTAAAAAGATTTTTAAACGATAATAAAAAAGCTCGTCACGCTAAGAAAAAGGGACAAGAAAGAAGTTTGCCTAATGATTTGACTTGGCTTTTAACAATTGCTTATCAATTAAGTAAAATTCTTCCGGCAGGGCCTTTGGCGGCGATCGTGCGTTTTAAAGTGCGTTTTATGGCCAAAAGATTTATTGCTGGTGAAACAATTGAACTTGCCGACTCTTCACTGCGCTCACTTTTTCAAACTGGTCGCGATGTAACTTTAGATCAATTAGGAGAGTTGGTCGTTTCTGAAAAAGAAGCGGATCATTATATGGAAGAGGTATTGAAGCTGATTAGAGGTTTTAGTCTCCATGTAAAAAAAGGTGAGTTAAATGGAGCCGGAATTTCTCGAGCTCATGTATCGATAAAAGTATCGGCACTGTCTAGTGATTTCAAACCACATGCCCCTGAGTATACTTATAATTTAGTGGCTCCTCGCTTAAAGAAAATTTTATTAACTGCAAAAGAACATCAAGTATTTATCAATATCGATGCCGAACATTATCACTACCGTGATATTGTGTTTGAGATTTACAAACGTCTTTTATTAGAAACTTCAGAACTAAAAGATTATGCAGACACCGGTATTGTTCTTCAGGCCTATTTAAGAGATGGCGCAAAACATTTAAGAGAGATTATTGATTTAGCAAAGGAACGAAAACTCTCGATGCCCGTTCGAATTGTGAAGGGAGCATACTGGGATGCTGAAACTGTTGAAGGGGATGCCCATGGTTTTAATGCTCCTCAATTTTTAAATAAAGAAGAAACAGATATTCATTTTAGGCAATTAGTTGTTGAGATTTTAAAAGCTCATCAACATTTAAAACTTTGTTTGGCCTCACATAATTTTTCGGATCATGCCTTTGCAGAAGCCGTGAGAGAAAAACTTTATCCAGAAGCTTTTGCAATTGAACACCAATGTTTACACATGACTTATGAAGCTCTATCAACTGCGTTGGCCAAGAAAAAATGGGTGGTGAGAAATTATGTACCAGTGGGCTCTTTACTCGTCGGGATGGCCTATTTAGTTCGACGTATCATGGAAAACTCTTCGCAAGTTGGTGTCTTGACTATCATGCGTTCACATAAAAAACAAACCTCTCTTGTTTCACCCCTTCAAATTCATTATGATAAAAAAGAAAAAGGATTGATTGCCAGAGATATTAGCCAAACCAATTTAAATGAAGATTTTTTCAATGTCTCTCCAGTTCGTTTATATTTAAAGCCAGAGCTGCAAGAGATGATTTCGGCGCTTTCGACTTTTAAAGAAAAATCATTAGGGAAAGCTTATGAGCTTAACCATCTTTCAAAAGACAATACTGTAAAAATATTTTCGAGTTCTAATGAAACTCTTTTAGTTGGAACGATTCCATTTGCCAGTGTTGAAGATACAGACCGGGCCTTAAGTATTGTGGATAAAGAATTCCAAGAAGGGAATTCATGGACGACTCTTCCATGGCAATTGCGTGCTAAAGCCCTTATGCGGGCTTCTGAAATTATGCTTTCTAGACGTCTAGAGCTTTCAGCATTAATTATTTTTGAAGCTGGTAAGTCGGTAAACGAAGCCCTAGGTGATGTGGATGAGGCCATTGATTTTTTAACTTTCTATGCACGCACTGAAGGTTATTTACAAACTCATTTTAATAATTTGATTTCTCGCGGGCCAGTTGCCGTCATTGCTCCTTGGAACTTCCCGTTAGCGATTCCTTGTGGAATGGTCGCTGGTGCTTTAGTGGCCGGGAATACTGTGATCTTAAAGTCTGCGGAACAAACACCATTAATCGCCGAAGAGTTGGCACAGATTTTTTATACAGCAGGAATTCCAAAAGAAGCGTTTATTCATCTTCCAGGTATGGGAGAAACTGTTGGTGATAAATTAGTAAAAGATCAGCGAATCTCTACTATTATCTTTACTGGTTCAAAAGCTGTTGGGACTTACATTCATAAAGAAGTTCAAAAACGTCTGTATACCAACAAACGTTTTAATAAAACATATCCAGTTAAAGCCATCACAGAAATGGGAGGTAAAAATGCTATTATCGTAACTCAGAATGCGGAATTAGATGAAACTGTATCAGGGATTTTAGCTTCGGCCTTTGGTCATGCTGGACAAAAATGTTCTGCTTGTTCAAGGGTTATCGTTCATCATTCTTTAAAAGATAAATTGATTGAACGTCTGAAAGCAGCAGCCATGGACTTGTCTGTAGGTTCGGCCCTAGATTTTCAAACGACTGTTAACCCATTGGTATCTGCTGATGATAAAGCACGAGTGCGCCGAATGGTGGAAGAAGCAAGTGTCGAAGCAAAAAAATATGGTGGAAAAACAATTTTAGTTCGTGCCACTGAAAATCATCCTGGTCACGCGGTGGGACCATCAATAATTGAACTTCCTTATGAGCGCGCACTTAATGCCGAAAGTGTATCGCAACAAGAGATTTTTGGACCAGTGATTCATGTTATGGGCTTTCATGAGTTAGATGATGCCATCAAACTTTTTAATGCCACTGATTATGCACTTACTGGAGGAGTTTTTTCTCAGTCACAAGATGATCTTGATTATTTAATTGAAAGATTAGAATGTGGGAATTTGTATATCAATAGAACAATTACCGGTGCCAGAGTAGGAATTGAACCGTTTGGTGGATTTAAACTTTCTGGAACTGGCCCTAAAGCCGGGGGACGCCACTATATCCATGCTCTTCATCAAACTGATTTTAAAATTCAAGAAACCCTTGTTTCTAAAATTGAAGAGGGAAGTGGTTATCAAGTACAATTGGCGAAGCCATCGCGTTTAAGTTATGTCATGAAAGAGGAACGCACTTTAAAATTTTTAAATGATTTCCTTAATACTTATGAATCATTGGTTGGCGACATTCGTTCAGGTGAAAAAGAAGTGATTAAGAATTTTGATAAATGGGTTCAGAAAAATTATCTGAATTTCTTTACCAAAGAACACGACAATAGAAAAATACCAGGACAAATTAGCGTAAATAGTCATCTACAACATGCAGATACAATGGTTGTGGTTGCGGTAAACCCTAGAGCTCATATCAAATCGATTCTTCAAGTTCTGGTGGCCATTTCTACTGGTGTTGGTGTGAGTATTATGGCCAGAAATAATCAAAGTTATCAGTTTTGGATGGGAATCAAAGATCTACTTCTTAAATCAGGATTCTCAAAAGAAAATGTCGATGTCTATTTTGTGAATGAAGATAATTTTAAAAAGACACTATCTCACACCAGCTTGACCCATGTTTTATATGATGGTCCGATTGATCAAATGGCAAAGGATGTTATTGATCACTTACACGCTCAAAAAGAGCGTAGAAGATTAGTCCACCTATTAACAGTTCAAGATTCTTTTGATCTAACAGATTTTTATCAAATCTATTTGAAGTTTGTTCATGTTCGTTCTTTAGCAGTAAATACAATGAGACATGGAGCGCCTTTGGATTTAGATCTCTAATTTAGTGGGAATAATAAAGATGAAGGTTGGATTTTTAGGTTCAGGAAATATGGCGAGAAGTTTGGGGCATCGTTTAAAAAACAGTGCTCCAAATATTCAGCAATACTTTTATTCACCAACAGGTACAAAAGCCCGGCAATTGGCGGTTGAAGTGAATGGAACTTACGTTCCTTCTTTAGATGATTTCCCTCAAGATTTAGATCTTTTGTTTTTGGCCTTTAAGCCACAAATGCTTAAAGAAGCAAAATTACCAACCCATCTTTCAATTCATACAATTTTAGTTTCTTTGTTGGCCGCTATTTCTTTAGAGAAATTAGAAAACTTTTTTGTGCATAAAAAAATCGTTCGCCTCATGCCCAATACTCCTTCAGAGATCGGCCTTGGGGTCTTACCTTATGTTCTTGGAAGTCATCTCACGACTAGTGACGATCAAATAAAGATCGCTCAATTTTTTACTTATTTTGGCCATGCACTTTTAGTTCAAAAAGATGACGACCTAGAAGTGCTGACACCCTACACCGGTTGTTTACCTGGAATGCTTTACTATTTTTTTGATCTCTTACAAGCAGATTTAAAAAAATCCTTAAACGATAAGCAGATTGTCAGCCTAGAAGACGCCAATACTGAAAAGATCACTATGAACGTCGTAAAAGGAATCGTTGATTTATATTTTCATCATAAAAATTTAAAATTATCAGAACTTCAATCTCAAGTGACTTCTAAGGCAGGTTTAACGGAACAAGCTGTTTTAAGTTTTAAAAATGATGGATTGGAAAAAA
>JAKLJM010000492.1:0-1292 GCA_023151145.1 Bacteriovoracaceae bacterium
AAGGCCTTTCTTTAAAAGAAAGGCCTTGTAATCAGAAAAGTCAAAAAGTGAAATTTGTAATTCAATATTTTGCATTTTGCTCTTAATTCATTACTCGCAATGAGCAATATCAAATCTTTTTGAGAAAATTTTGTTTGAGTTTTCTCTTTTTGGAGTTGTGTACTTGTAAACATCAACTTTGAATGAAGTTGGTTGTACATAAGTATAATCTTCATATTTTACACATTCCATATTGTCTCTGTTTCTAGAGTATTCAACACAACGAGTAGTACGTTGCTCTCTTTCTACAATTCCGAACTCTCTAGTCGTTTCTACACATTTTACTTCAGAGTTTCTGCCTGCAGTTGTTCTGTATTTTGTACATTTTTCGATCATTTTTTTAGTTCTTAAAATATCTCCATCGATACAAAGAAAATCTACGCCAGTTACTGGACCATGATTCATCGTTGCTACTGGAAATTTAATGTCTAATGAACGATTTGCGATAAGTTCAGACCATGATGAGTTTACAGATGGAGCTGCAAAAACTTGTGCTGTTAAAGTAAGGGCCATAAGTGTGAAAAGTGCTTTCATAATATTCTCCTGTTTGGTTAATAAGACTGTTTTTCAATGCCACAGTAATATCCAACAGTGTTTAGAGGCTCAATAATATTTCACGAAATTAGTATGAAATTTTTCACAGATTGTGAAGTCATTTAGAATAAATTACATTTTAACTAGCTAAGTGCTTACTATTTCGTAGGATTGAGGTTCAGAGTAGAGACGGTTAATTGTGAAAATTATTTTCACCAAGTTAATCAATGTTGAAAAATCTTTCACAAATTATGGAATAAGGACGTTGTAATTGATGGTGCGTGATTCAATAGGAGCAATAATATTGTTTGAACCGTCCAAGCCCCAGATTTCGAGTACGTTGGCCCCTGAAGTTAAGTTTGGCGAATATGTGGCCCCAAAGGAACTATCACAATTTACCCAACGTACATCATTCACGTCAGTGACATCCGCATCTGATGTTGATTGAACCAAGACTTTTGTAAAAATAGAACATCCACTAATTGTGAGTGGTGCTTGAATTGTTTCTGGTCCCACTGTCGTGATACTGTTTGCTTTTAAAAATGGAGTAAATGTTAGCTGCATGTTTACAGGAAGAGGGGAAGCCTGTGTCGCTCATTTTAAGTGATTGGAATCTTCCAGATGGCACAGGTTATGATCTTTTAGTTAAATTTAAACAATCGGCCTTATCAAAATCTACTCCATATGTTCTATGCACCACAATGGATGAAGTGACAAAT
>JAKLJM010000492.1:1300-2635 GCA_023151145.1 Bacteriovoracaceae bacterium
TCAGCAGGTGCTGATGAGTATATTGTTAAGCCTTGGCAGCAAGCAGAATTAAGAAAAAAAATTGAAGCAGTGATGATGAAGAAGTCCAAAGGATAAAATCCTTTGGACTTGAAATAGTTTTTTTACTGAATTTCTATTTTTAAATCATCAATATTTTGAATGAGAATTTGAGGATTTGCTTGACCTTGATCGACCATGTTTGATTCACCTTTAGCCGTAATTTTTACCGAACGATTTACTAATTTGTTTCTTTCATTATGAATATTTTTTTGGTTATCATTCCAGGCTTTTTCTAGTTTCTCTCTAACCGCCTTAAACAGCTCAGGATTTTCAAAGTTAACTAATGTGTATTGAATATTAGTTCTCTCACTATCTTCTTGTAAGAGAGCATAAATATTAAAACTTATTTGCGGGCTTTTTGGAAACTTCACTAAGTATCCAGTTTTCTCAATCGTTTGTCCGTGACTTCTAACTAATGAGTCGATGAGTTCAATGGGGAGAATTTTGTTACCAAGATTTCTTTGACGTTCAAGGGCAATATGTAATGGTCTATCAGGTTCATTTCTTAACATATAACGAATTTTAACAAGGTCACCACGATAAAAAGTTTTCACTAAGGCTTGAGTGGGAGGTTCTGTTACTAGAACGGGAATGATTCGATCCTTATATTCCATAACTAACATTTTTCCATCTTGAGCTTGGGCGTGAATGCGTCCAATAAATTCCGATTTAGTTCTTAGCTCATTGATATCAGATTTATATTGATGAGGATTTTGATCAAGTTCACTTTTATAGTCTTTTTTTAATTCAAGTGAAGTCACTTTTATGTGTTTAATTGGCGCTTTATTGTCAATCAATTCACCTTTTACCGTGAAATATTGATGACGTTTTGTAGCCTTTAAACGAGTCATAATTTCGGTGTCTTCGGTGGTTAACGGTAATTGAACATTAACGAAAAAATTATTGGGATCTCTAACCGTTAAGACAAATAAATCGGCGTCTTGGCTAGCACCATGAATCTCGCCAACTAAACCAGTACTTTTCAACTCTTGATCAACTTTCGCTAAATCAATAGTGGCCGTAGTCGAAGCACAGGCAATAAATGTTGCGCTTAAAAGTGCAATTTTTAAATATTTTAACATTCTTAATCTCCCTGAAAAATTTGAGAGTATTTAAGCCTAAGACGACATATTATCCAAGCAGAAATCAATCGTGCGGTGCAGGTATCAGCTATTTAAGGAAGAAAAAATCGTTGTGACAGTTCTTCGAGGCCAAATTCCAGAAGAAGGCTGCTTAATTTTTCTGCCGCTCTTGAGTTTTTAGGTTCAATTTTTT
>JAKLJM010000044.1 GCA_023151145.1 Bacteriovoracaceae bacterium
CTTTAGAAAATCAATGTGAGAATCAACAACTTGTCTGAAATCAGAAAACAAACTCTGTAATTCTTTAGAAAACAACTCGCAGTGAAGTATGTCCAAGATTTTTTTACTGCCATCGTTGCGATAGAAACCTAAATTTCCATCAATAAGAGAAACATCGGTACGATCTCGAAACTGCAATTGCTCAAAACCGCATATTTTTATTTCAGTATTTAACTCTATTTGAGAATCTTTTAGTTTCTTTTCTAAAGATTTTTTTTTACCGCTCAATTGAAGTGAGTAATCTATTTGCCAGAGTGAACAACCAGAACAATCTGAGAGATAAACACATTTTTTATTATTTGTAGGTAAAATACTCATTTTTAAACAATCCTGAAACGATCTAACTATAGAATAATATACGTTTTCCTTAAAGGTTGCCACTCATAGTTGGCGAATTCTCACTTTTTTTAAATGACTACACCATTCAATGATTTTTGCTGAAAAATCGATCTCAACTGTTTAAAAATTAAAGCGATTAAAGAGACGATAAAGTCATATTGTTAAATCATTCTTTAGTTCAATTCATCGATTGTTATAATCATTTCAACAAAACGTCTCGCAATTAAAAAATATTCAGTCTGAAAAAATATTATCTTCTGGGGGGAAGCTCTTATTTTTTTTGTCTGAATTTTAAAGACATGGGGATCTTATGAAATTTTGGATAATCGCGCTGTTGATGTTGGCCACGAGAACTTATGCTTCAGAAAAAGATCTGTACGACTTTATGTGGCTAGATCCTGATAAGAAAGTTTATGTACTCCAAAACAAGGTACATAAAAAAGATGGAACTTTTTATGTAAACTTAGGCTACGGTAGCGGGCTATCATCTACGTTTCAAGATACGAGTCTCTTGCATGGAAATCTAGGCTATCAAATAGCAGAAGAATGGGCAATTGAAGGACTATATACAAAATATAGCAACAAAAGTAATGACAATCTTGAAAACATTCAAAGAATCAATGGAGTCGTTCCATTTCTAAGAAGACCTATCAGTAACTATGGTGTCATTGCCAAATGGTCACCATTCTACGGAAAAATAAATACCTTTAATAAAATCTTTTATTTTGACTGGTCGTTCGGTGCAGGATTAGGAAAAATCAATACTGAAAGTAATGCAACGACAGTATCTACACCGTCAACGGCCAATACATATAACAAAGAATCAGCAACAAGCTTAATTGGAAAAACACAATTGCAATTTCACGCAAGTAAAAACTTCCATGTCGGCTTAGATATCATCATGAATAACTATCAAGCTCCAGGGCCAACAATAAATGGAAAAGCTGGAAGTGACAAATTGAGAACAAATTACGATGCCCTCATCACCGTTGGGTTTTCATTTTAATTGATTATAAGGATGAGGCATATTATGAAAAATACACTCTTATTATTAGCTCTCTTTAGTTTACCAGTACAACAAGTCTATGCTTCTGCCAAAGAAGCTTACAAAATATATTTAAATGATAAAACGAAAGATAAAAACAAAGAAATTGCGCATGAATTAATAGATGGTCAATATTATTTTAGTGCCATTCCATTCATCAATAAATACTTAGAAGAAAATACTAAAATAGACAAACAACTTGAAGATGATATCGAAACCCTAGTCGTTAGAACAGGGACAATGGCCGTTTTAAACCTAGAAGAAAAAAGACTTCAACAATTTAATATACCATCGATAAATCTCATTTTGGGAACAAGATTGTTTCAAAAAGAAAAATACAAAGAAAGCTTAGAAGTTATATCGCAAATTCCTTCCAATCACAAATTTGCAATAGAGGCAGACTTAATTAAAGGAAGTATAAAAGACTTAGCGTCATTAAATGCTGAAGCTTTAGCGTATTACCGTCAATGTTCTGATAAAGCCATTCGTTTTGAAAGCGAAGGAAAATACGAAAAACTAAAAAGATATTATACCTATTTAAAAGAAACGTGCTTAATTCGAGAAGCAAGACTTGAAATTAAAAATAAAAACTACTCTAAAGCTGTAGAAATCTATGATCAAATCGATAAAAGATCCTATAAATGGCCATACACTTTACTTGAAAAAGCTTGGGCGAATTATTACTTAAAAGATTATAACCGAAGCCTTGGTCTATTAACGACCTACAAATCCCCTCTTTTATCAAGCTACTTTTTCCCAGAAGCAGAAGTCTTAACGGCATTAAGTTATTACAATCTTTGTCTGTATGATGATGCCCTAGTTGTTGTGGATCATTATTATGAATTTTACAAACCTAAAGCTCAAGCCTTAAAAGATATCTTAAATACCAATAAGAAATCTAATACCTATTTCTTAGATTTGTACTATGCTGACCCAAGTACAAGAGAAAATTTAAATCCTTTTATTCGTAACCTTATTACTCAAACAAGAAAACAAGTTAAATTCAACCTTGATTTAGCGAGTTTAAAAAATGCTAAAGACGAATTAGCACTTTTAAAAAGATTAAAAAGCAAAAATGACTTCACGGCACAACTTGAAGTAAATTTAGACGAAACAATACAGTTCATCTCTGCGAGAATGAACTACTACATCAAAAAAGAAATTTATCAGTTCATCACGGATATTCATCGTCACAGTTACTCAATGTTTAACTTAAAACTTGAGCTATTATCACAGAAACGAAATCAAATTTACCGTCCACAAGCCAAGAACCAACGAGACCGCGGTGATGTTGAAAACATTAATCGAACAACTTCTCAATACTTCTTTGACTTTAACGGTTCATTTTGGGCCGACGAACTTGGAGATTACTCATTTGCCCTTGCCAGCGCATGTGTTGAAAACAAATCTGAAGAGGAGAAAAAATAATGAAAACGATCATAACAACTATCCTCTTATTAACTTTTTCTTCACTAACACTCGCTCAAGATAAAAAAAATGACGTTGTTTATAAATATAAAGATTATGACGTCATCGACTTAGGATCTTTAGAGGTAAAAGGTGAAATTGTAGCTCCAGGGGATCTAACCGTAGTAGAAAGAGAGAAAAAGGACTTTGACAAACGTTTACTTGAAAAAAATAACTTTGACTTGGAAATTAAACGAGAAATTGAAAATTTGAGATAATATGAAAACAAAAACAATACTAATTATTACCATTTTTAGTTTATTCTGTTCCTCGAGTATGGCCAACAATGCGACACTTGACATCCTATCTCCACAAGAGAGATGGAAAACGTTAATGGAACTTGTTAACAAAGAAATTCAAACAATCAAGGGTAATAAGTATTCCGGCCCAGAGCTCAAACACCGATTATTTGAACTTTATTCAGAAAAAATTAAACTTATTCGTCAAAAAGAAAACGAAATTTTCCTCAAACAAGCTGAAAAAGGATCAAAACCAAAATCAAAGGAAGATGCTTTTAAAAATTCAACAGAACAATTCAAAACAACAGAAAGTTTTGGATTATCTGTCATCAAAAAATATCCTGACTATAAAAAAAATAATCACATTTATTACGCGCTAGCAATGAATTCTAGAGACTTTGATGATTCGATAAAGACTGAACAATTCTTAAAGGCTTCAATCAAATTTAGTCAGAATGATAAAGATATATTGTATAATGCCAAAGTTGGTTTAGCAGAACATTATTACAACAATAAAAGATATGCAGAAGCCAGTAACTTTTATCAAGAAATATTAAAAAACACTGAAAATGAATGGTACGCTAAACACTTATTTAATGCAGGCTGGTGCTATTTAAAACAACGAGACTTTAAACAAGCATTAAATCATTTAATCTTGTCATATGATGCTAGTCAAAAACCAAAAATCGTCTCAATGAAAGACCAGATCTTAAATGCAGCTGGACTTTTTTATATCCAAGCTGACATGACGTTGGATGGTATTCGTTTTTATGAAAAAAATACCACCACTCCTTCATTCTACCTAATACAAATGGCAAAATATTCAACCAGCAAAAATAGCTTTTCCACAACTGATGAAATTCTTACAGCAGCATTAAAAGATTCGAAAAAAAGAAAAGATATTCAAGCTCAAGTAGATGTCCACCAGACCCAACTAGATATTTACCGAGAAAATAAAAGAATTGATTTATTTCATGAAACATCTGAGTCTCTTAGAACAATCTACTTGGCGAAAAAGCTCAACAACGATGATTTATTTGCAACGACCAATAAAATAAAAGAATTTGCAGGTTTCATGCAAGTAAATTTAGTTAAGGATAAAGTTAAAGAAACTATCGACTACAATAAAAATGAATTAAAGTATATCATCGCCTTTTTTGATATTTTAACAGTTCTAGATAGTAAACAAACCAACCTTTATCACTATTACCAAGCTGAGACTTTTTTAAGTATCCATGATTTCAAAGGTGCTTTTCGTTATTATCAAAAATCTGTCTTATTTTCTAAAAAAGAAAAAGATAGTTCTGAAATAACAAAAAAGGCATTAGAAGCAATCTTAGCGACAACTGAGCACAAAAAGTTAACTAAGGCATCAGAAGAAAAAGTAACGACTTTTGCCATAAAAAACTATTTAATCTTTTATCCAAAAGATGAAAAGGCTCAAACCTTTTATCAGAAACTATTTAATATTTATTACAATAAGAAAAAGATGAAAAGTGCTCTGAATACTTTGGTGGTTTATGAGCATCACTACAAGGAAGACATTAAAATTCATCGTGAAATGTTAACTCAAATTCTTGAACACCGTATCGATAAAAAGCAGACCAACAAAATTGCCTTCTGGGTGAATAAAATTGATAATGGGTACCTTAAATTTGAAACTGATTACATTCAAAAATCAATCCGAATTCTCGGACAACTTTTATTTGAAAAATATCAAGCTTTAGAAAAAACTGGCAACATAGCCCAAGCACTAAAAGGTTATGAGTCAATTTTTGAGAATGAAAAATACCCAAAACAAACCAAAGCAGAATCAGCTTTTGCCATCTCATTACTCAAAATTCAATCAAATGATGCCAATAAGTCTTTTGATTGGTTAAAAGAAAGCATGGCCTTATATGATCAAAAAGAAATTGCCAAAACCGCACCTGCTCTTCTTCAGTTAAGTAAAGGTTATCGTTTATTACAAAATTTTGATAAATCTTCTGCTGTTGCCGAGATAATGCTCTCAAAGTTTTGCACTCAAGATCAAAAAGAAAAAAATGATGCTTTTGAAATCATCGTTGAAAATCAACTTCTCGCAGCGAAGACACAGAGTAATTTTGAAGAAAATTTTTCAAAATACAAAGATTGCCAAATTTCTGCGGAAGTTCAACGAAGAATTACATTAAATGCCTTTCACCATGCTATCTTTAATAATGATATCTACATGATTGTTAAAATCTATAATGCCAATCAAGACCAAGCCGAAATCTCACGTCTATTTAATCAGTATTTAGCGTTTGCGATTTGGGAAAATGGTCCACAATTAGAAAATGTATTCAAAAACTCAAATTTAGATGAACGATTATCAAAAACTGAATCTAAATTCCTAAAGATCAAAGAATATTTGCAACGAGTAGAGGCACTTAAAACAGATGTTTCAATAGATGAAAAGACGGATTTCAATGAAGAGTCTTTTAATACCAATCTTGAAGAAAAATTTGTTTCTTTAAATAACTACACTCTAGAGGCAAATAAAATCTTAAAAGAAACAAATGCGACAGAAGCCTTTTTAATTAAGAATGCCCTCTTTCAAAAAACACGAAACCTTAGCCAATCCTTAGTTTCCATGAATGCTCACCCATCAATGGACGAAAACTATCGCAACGGTTTTCTAGGCCAAATGAAAGAATTTGGACTTGAATTACATAAAAAGTCACTAGAGCTTAAAAAAGAAGCAAAGAATGCACTAGAGAAAAATTCACACTTTACTCAATCCGCAAAACTAATGTACCAAGATAATTCTCTGGGAAAAGAACAAGATGAATTTATGAAACTTATGCATGAGCACTATGCAAAGCTCTTTTTGAATACAATCGATAGAAGAATTAACATGACCTCTGGTAATTAAGAGGTGCCCATTCTGGGCATATTCGCACACTCTCTTTCCTTTTGGTTTTGCCCCCACCTCGCCCGTGGGGGTTTTTATTTTTTGTCTCCCAAAACAACGACTTTCACTCTCAGATTTTCAAAGAGTTAAGTCAATTTGCCTCTTAAAAAAGGCAGTTTTCATAAGCATCGTGAACTCAATCTATTTTTTTGTTCTATGCTAATCCGTTGTATTATTTAGCTTTTTTTCATTCTCTTTTTTTTTCTAATTTTTCCTTAATTCCATTTTTCAGATTGCTATAATCGACAAAGAAGTTTTGATTCTAGTTACTTTTTTTCGGGGGGAAAAATTTAACTAGAAAGACATGGGGAGTTTATGTTTTCAAAAAGAAAATTATCTCAATATCTCATTATCTGTGCGGCAACCAGCTTCTTAAGTGGTTGTGCTACACAGTCTTTTAAAAGCCAAATTGAACGTTCTGACGAGGATCTTTTGAGTGATGAATCGTTCATGCGTTACAACTCACTTCGACTTGAAAAAAACGACAATAGCAAATTAAACTTCATCTCAGAGGCAACTCGAGCTTGTCATCAAAATAAAATAAAAAAAGGAACTCTAATCCTTGAAGAAAACACAGAAAAAAATAAAAGCAATCCTGAATTCTGGAATTCACTAGGAACATGTTATCTTTTAGATTCAGATTACAACAAAGCAAAATTTTATTACCAATTAGGTCTAGAAGCTCTATCTCAAAATAAAAACATTAAAAACAGTTCAAACATTGAAGCCATGATTAAAAATAATCTTGGCTTAATTATGTTAAAAAATAAAAGAATCAATGAAGCTTTTGATGCTTTTCAAGAAGCCAACAAACTCTCTCCTCAGTTTCATACTCCCTTGTTTAACATGGCCCAAATTTATATGGAATATTATCAAAACGAAAAAGCTATTGAGATCTTAGAAAAATTAAAAGAAAAGAATCACAAAGATATCGATGTCCTTTATTCACTAGCTGTTTTGTACCAAAGAACAGGTAACTTAAATAAATCATACGCGGCGGTTTCAAATATTAATATTAATTACCTTAATCGCGCAGATATAGTTGGGGTTTATGCTTTAAATCTCTATCAAAATAAAGAATTAGAAAAAGCAAAAATTATTTTAGAAAAAAGAACATATGCTGAAGAATTTAACACAAGAAATAAGATGCTTCTTGAGTTAATTAACGATGCCATTAAGGCTCAAAAAAACTAAGACTGGGGGGTCCGTATGCACAGTATTATCGAATTGTTTAAAGAAGGTGGCTTTATCATGTATCCGCTGTTGGTATTTTCTATCATTACCTGGGCGGTAGGTATTTACAAAATCCTGTACATCAATAAATTTAGGAAACAAGCACGCCATTATCATGATGAAGCGACAAGAATTATTGTTGCTAAGAAATTTCATGAAATGGATTGGTTATATAAAAATTGTCCAGAAGTAATCGCAAAAACTCACTATGCCATTTTTGATGAAGCTAACTCAAAAGAAGAAGCTGAAGCAAGAGTTCAGAGAAGATTAATAGAAACGAATCAAGCTTTAAAAAAGCATTTATGGATGCTTGGTACTGTTGGTTCATCTGCTCCTTTCGTCGGTCTTTTTGGTACAGTTTGGGGTATCATGGGATCATTTAGTGCAATCGGTGCTGCAGGTAAAGCCGGATTTGCAGTTGTTGCAGCTTCCATTTCAGAAGCACTTATTGCAACTGCTGCTGGTATTTTGGTCGCGGTAGTTGCGGTTATGTTCTACAACTACTTACAAGTTAAGATTGGTGAAATTAATACTGAATTTAAGAATGCCCTTGGTGATATGGCCGAACAGTTTAACTCAATAAAAAAATAATTTCGGTTCATTATTAAAAGGGGGTTTTTATGTCTATGGGAAGTATGAAAGATGGTGGTGGAGATGAGGATATCGTAGCAGAAATCAACATGACTCCACTTATTGATATTATGTTAGTTCTTTTAATTATCTTCATGGTTTCTTCAACTGCAGCGCTGGAGTCTGGACTAGATATCCAATTACCTACCACGTCAGCTGTGGCCGAGAAAAAAGAACCTGAACTCTTAGTCATCACTTTAAGCAAAGACGGTAAGTATGCCGTTCAAGGAAAAAAAGTGACTGAACAAGATTTACCTGCAGCGATCAAGAGAGAATTAGCGACCTTAAAAACCGAAACTGTCATCTTAGAAGGAGATAGTGCTGCGTTTTTAGGTAAAGCAGTTGAAGTCATGGATATGGCGCGACTTGCTGGTGCCAAAAATTTCTCTATTGCCGCTGAAGAAAGTACTAAAAAATAATTTAAGGTGATTGTATGTCGACCATAACAATGAATGAAATTCCAAGATCTCGACAGCATCAAAAAGAACAAGATAACTTTTTGAAAAATGCAATTATTGGAAGTTTAATTTTTCACGTGATCCTACTTTTACTTAAATTTCCGGGGCTTCATAGTGATAATAAAGTAGCTTCTAAGCCGAAATCTGTAGCAATAAAGATGGATTTTATTGCTCCCCCCAAGAATTATCAGCTTAAAAAAGAAGCTATTGTTAAATCTATGAGCACTGCTATGGCACCAGTATCGACTAGCGCACCCGAAGTTTCAAAAAATATTCAAGCTGGGGGCGCTACTCATACTGATAATGGAAAATCTCAACTTTCCAAAAAAGGATCTGCTAAAAATGGACCTCTTTCTACTCCGGGCTCAGGGGCAACCACTGTTGGAGATTCTTCCACGAAAGGTTACCAGTTTAAAGGTGGAAAAGGACTTAAGGCTTTTATGGGTGCAGGACTTGCGGTTTCTGGTGGTGGATCAGGAGAAGGATCTCGTTTTGCCAAAGGTGGAACTGGAACAGGAATTGGTAATAATGGATCAAACTTAACTGGTGAGTACCGTGCTCCTGGATCAAATGGCGATGGTTCTGGATTTGATTTAGGTAAAGATCAAGTCGGTAACTATGATCGTTCTACTGGTCCAAAAGGATTAGGGAATAAAAAAGGAATTGATACTGCCTATGTACAACCAGAGACAGTGGTTTTAGGAGCAATTGATCCAGAACAGTTAAGAAAAATTTTACAAGAATACATTCCTCAGTTTCGTTATTGCTACCAGCAAGAATTGCAAGAAAACTCAGAAAAAATCAAAGGGATTATTGATTTAAATTTTAGAATCGAAGGAACTGGACGCGTTTCGAAAGTGACCATTAAGTCTGCCGCCGCTCAATTCTCTGGTAAAGGAATTGATTGTATGGGTGGTGTTCTAAAGGCCATCGACTTTCCAAAACCAAAAGGTGGTGGCTTAGTAGATGTTCGTCAGCCTTTGAATTTTTTTGCAGAAAATACCAAGATCTAAGACCAGGCCCTGCTGTCTAAGCAGGGCTTTTTTCTTATCTAGCTCTTTTCTAACATTTGTCTACGCCTACTCTATCTCTTTATCGTCTAGTATATTTTAATGAAAACATTACAAATCATTTTAGGTAATCAACTCTTTCCTACGGAATACTACAACTCTCCTCAGACCATTTATTTTATGGCTGAGGATAATTTTTTGGCCTCAAGACTAAAGTTTCATAAATTTAAAATTGCCTTTTTTTTTATTTCTATGCGCCGCTACCGTGATCTTTTAAAAAATAAAGGTCTTGCTGTAGAATACTTTGACTTAAACGAAGATAACTTTCAATTACAGTATTGTGATAAATTACTCATCACTCTAAAGAAATATCAAATTACTGAAGTACAATGTTATGAAATCGAAGATAAATTTTTTGAACAAGCACTTAAACAATTTTGTCATGATCATAAATTACATTTAAAAATTCTTTCTTCTCCCCTGTTTCTAACAACTCGTACTTCCTTCAAAGATTATTTAAACGAGTCTAAAAAGCCTTTCTTAAAAACTTTTTATGAAAGAGAGAGAAAAAAACTCAACATTTTAATGGATAAAGGTAATCCTGTAGGTCATCAATTTTCTTTCGATGCTGAAAATAGAAAAAAATTACCATCAAAGATTGATATTCCTATGCCCAGATGGCCCTCTCCTCACAAAATTCCACATGCCAGTGATGTTTTTGATGTGATCAAAAAATATTTTGATCATCACCCAGGTGATGTTGAAAACTTTTGGCTACCGACTGAAAGAAATGAAGCTCTAAAATGGACCAAAAGATTCATTGAGGAGCGTTTGGAAAATTTTGGGACCTATCAAGATGCCTTAAATAATGAGCATGATTTTTTATTTCACTCTGGAATCTCAAGTTTCCTCAATGTCGGATTGATTCTTCCGATTGAAGTGATAAAAATGGTGGAGGCTGCCTATTATGATAAAGGCTATCCGCTAAATTCTGTTGAAGGATTTATTCGTCAAGTTTTAGGTTGGAGAGAATTTGTTCGCGGTATTTATCAAAATTTTTCTGAAATCCAAGACGAAAAAAACTTTTTTAATCATCAAAGAAAATTAGGTGCTAGTTGGTATAATGGAACTACTGAAATTGACCCTCTAGATTTTGCAATTAAAAGAACTTTG
>JAKLJM010000045.1 GCA_023151145.1 Bacteriovoracaceae bacterium
ATTTATGAGCACAAGAAGTTAAAAATGTAAGTAAAAGGAAAAACTGTAAAAACAAGGCAATTGAAATTCTCATATATCTTTCCTTATATTGTTTAAATATTTTTCAGCTTCTTCTCGAATGTACTTCATGCGGCCGGGACCTGGAGGTAAACTTTTTCTTAAATTCACCAGATCCTTAAAGGCAACTTCGATATTTTCAGGAAGTAGGTCATCGATATATTTTCTTAAAATGGCACTAAAGCCTGGGAGTAATCCATTAGAACTAATTGCGATTGATATATCCCCTCTCTTAACGAGGGAAGGAAAGATAAAATCACAGCACTCCAATAAATCAACACAATTGCATAGAATGTTTTTCTTTTTACACTCTTCATATATCCTCTTTTGTAATTCCGCATTATCAATGGCAACGATGACAATTTGATGCTCATGAAGATCATCAAAGCTAAAGTCTCTTTGCACTAATTCAACGGCTGAGTTATTTACTAAATAAAACTCAGGCCGATAGTTTCTAGCGATACATTTAATTTTTTGGGGAGCAAACTGAACAAGTTTCTGAAATTTAAAGAGGGCAATTTCACCACCCCCTACCAGCAGGATTTCTTTATTATCAAATCTTAAACCAATCGGGAAATAACTATTCATATCAACTCCTGAGGAAATGATCGCACCAAAATCAGATAAAATTTATGACATACATCACATTGATAAAGGTAAATGATCATCTTAATTCGTTGATTTTGGGCTTTTCAGTGGAGGAATAATGATTTGGATCAGTGATAGCATGTTAAAACATGACCAATATCATATTAATTGTGAATCAAATGAAAGAGACTACATCTAGGTAAAACATGAAAAAAAATCATTTCTTAAAAAAATTCGCCAGTCTTAATCTCTTTTTTTGGTCCATGATCTGGATAATGATCATTACAACTCTCGGGACAATAGAGCAAAAAAATATTGGCCTCTTTGCAGCTCAGGAAAAATATTTTTCTTCAATGTATTTTACGTTTTACGGCATCCCTCTGCCAGGTGGAGGGACGGTCTTGACGATACTGACTATAGGACTTTTTAGTCAATTGGCCTTTAATACTAAGTATCATGTAAAAAGAAAACTTGGCGTGGTTCTTACACATATAGGTGCAGCCATATTATTAATAGGTTCGTACATTACCTACTTCTTTGCAGTTGAAGGAAGTATGATCATAAAAGAAGGACAAGTTGCGGACAGTATCCAAGATTACAAAAAGCATGAAATTGTAATAATTGACAGTAATCATACCCCTTTGTTTTCAAGCCCACTTGTGAAAGAAAATAATCCACATATCATTAACCAGCAAATCACTCTAACTAGAATTACTCCGTACTTAAATTGCCTCATCCATGAAAATTCAGCACCAAAAGATCAAGAAATTGGATTTGCACGCTTATTTCGTTTTTCACAGGATCAATCTCAAAAAAGCAAAGAAATTTGTAGTGAAATAGAATTTCAACACAAAAATAATCGCTCGATCTATAGAATCTTTTTAAATATGCCTAAACAACAATCTATCGAAATAGACGATAAGCTCTACACTCTAAAATTACAGAGCAAAAGAGTTCAGTTACCCTTCAAAATCAAACTTATTGATTTTGAAAAAAAGTTTCATCAAGGAACAATGATTTCAAAAAGTTTTAAATCTTTTGTTGAAATTTATGATGGCGAGTTGGTATTTAATCGAGTAATCGAAATGAACGCTCCGCTTAGATATAAAGGATACACATTCTATCAATCATCTTTTTCTGAAAATTCAGAAGGTGAAATGAGTGAACTTGCAGTAGTCAAAAATCAAGCACAATGGTTTCCTTATCTTTCAAGCATTATATTGTGCTTAGGAATTCTTGTTCATCTCATAATTAAAGCCACCGAAACTGGAAAAAACGAATGAAAGCTTGTTTAGTCTTAATAACAATTTTTTTATCGATAAATATCTTTGCCTCAAAAATCAATGAGCTTTCGCTTGATAACTTTGCAAGGATTGAAACCCTCCACGAAGGACGAATTAAACCAATTGATACATTTTCACGAATAATGCTTAAAGAAATTTACGGACGTGAGAGCTATCAGCATCTAAATTCAAATCAATGGCTTTTAGAAACCATTTTTTCACCAAAAAAAGCCTATGAAAGAAAAATATTCAAAATTAATAACCCAAATATTCTAACCACTTTGGGTTTAAAAAGTGATCAAAAATATTTCAATTTTATTGAACTCTATCAGGCATTTTCTCAAAACCAAGAAATGTTACATTCGTTATTGAGCGTTAATGAAAAAGATCTAGATCCTAATAATGCTTACTTAAAAGATCTTTATAATCGATTCACAACTTATATGGGGTTATCTCGTTCTTTTTCTTTTCTCTTTAAGGATTTTTCTATTCAAAATAATTTACGCTACTCCTATTTTGATTTAAAAAAGATTCAAAACCCAAATATCCCAAAACCAATTCAAGACTATTTTTCAATAACAGAAGAAGACTCAACGCTTAAAGGGATTTACCTTTTCCATTCTATCAAAGACGATACCTGGCGAACTCCTTGGGAGGAAATGCAAGCGTCTAATACAAATCGTGAACATCTAGAAAAATGGAATCAACTATATTTAGCTTATAGTCAAAACAACTTTAGCCAATTTAATAATCTTTCATCTGAACTTGTCATTCAAAAAAATGATCTTAAAATCAATTTAGAAATCCTACAAAATAAAATCTATTTTTCAACTTGGATAATCTCTCTTTATGTGGCCAGTTTTTTATTAATTTTTTTCCATATCTTAATAAAAAAACAAATTTTTGTAGAACTCTCATCCCTAACACTCTACTCCGGAGCTATAATCCATTTTCTTATGATCTTAATGCGTTCGATAATCCTTTCGCGACCACCTGTCTCTAATCTCTATGAGTCCATTTTATTTGTCTCATTTACATCAGTATTAATCGGTGTGATATATTTTCTTAAAACACAAAAAATCATCGGAATATTTTTATCTTCTATTCTTGGTGTTACTTTACTTTATTTAAGTCAAGGTTATGAAAGAACCGGTGACAACATGGGAATGATTGTTGCAGTTCTCGACACTAACTTCTGGCTTGCCACACACGTCTTAACAATAAGTATCGGATATGGTTTCGCATTAGTGATGAGTTTTATGGCACATTATTATCTTATACAATATCCTACTCAAACAAAGGAAGAAAATAGAAAACTCCATAACAATATCCACCTTACCTTGTTATTTTCTCTATTCTTTACAGTTTTAGGTACAATTTTAGGAGGAATTTGGGCAGATCAGTCATGGGGAAGATTTTGGGGCTGGGACCCAAAAGAAAATGGTGCTCTCCTAATCTGTTTATGGTTGCTATGGGTTGCTCACGCAAAAATTAGTCGACATTTTAAAGATCTTAGCTATGCATTTTTTGTTGGCCTCACTAGCGTTATAGTTATCTTGGCTTGGTTTGGGGTCAATTTATTAAACGTAGGTTTACATTCCTACGGTTTTTCAAATGACACAGCTATGTCTATTGCCGTATTTAGTTCAATTGAATTATGCGTTTTAACTTTACTTTTTATACGCGCAAAGAAATTTCAAAAAGAACTAACTTAATCTAACGAGAAACTCAGGCATTCCAACTATCGTTTTTTTCACAGTACAACCATCAACTGATCGCAAGATTCCATTTTTATCTTTGTCAGAAAAATGGTTGGGAATTTCAACTATTATTTCTAGAACCATTTGATTTGAATCCGTTGATTTCTTAGACATAATTTGCTGAATTTTAATTTCAGACGAGTCTAAGTTCCTAGCACGACAATAGGATTGAACATAAAAGCCTGCACACAGTCCAATTGAAGCAAGAAAATAATCATATGGCGAAGGATGATCTCCTGTTCCTCCCTTTGATTGTGGCTGATCTGCTATGATGCTATGACCTGCTACTAAACATTCTACCTTTAATCCTTCCATTAAATTAATCTGTAAATTCATCGCTAATCCTCTTGTTATTTTCTTGAAAAAGAATAAATCTTAAAGAAAAATATAAATATGACGGATGTCATATTTATGGACTATCTTCTGAAGTATATTGATAAAAAAGGTGATTAAATATGAATGAAAATCAAAACCACTCCCTTCACAATGAGCTCTCAAATCCTCCAGGCGGACCACTCATTTGGTTTGTTATCTTTATGGAACTTGTGACATTTATAGCAGGAATATTTTTCTTTTTTTCTTATAAGCAAGATAATCAGCAACTCTTTTTAGAAATGCAATCCAAGCTCAATCTTAACTATGCCATTATTAACACTCTCTTTTTAGTCACCAGTGGTTATTTTGTTGCTCTAGCTCTTAATTCATTAAAAAACAATTTACGATCTATTAGTAGAAAACAACTATTTGTCGGTATAATTCTGGGTGCGGGCTTTCTCATTTTAAAATCTATTGAATATAGTGAAAAACTAAGCCAAGGTTATGATACTTCTTATAACCACTTCTTTACTTTCTATTGGTTTCTCACTTTTTTTCATTTTGCTCACGTGCTATTTGCTACTTTTATTCTACTATTTATCTTTTTTAAAATTTCAAGACATGAAGAAGATGAAATCTCAACCTTTGAAGTAGGTGCTTCTTTATGGCATATGTGTGATCTTATATGGATCTTGTTATTCCCAACTTTATTTCTTATTAGGTAATATTATGAATGATTCAATAAAACTTACGATTACTTGGCTCATGCTCGTTGTAGCGACAGTTCTAACTCTTTTTGTTGCCCACTTGGATAGAAATATATTTTTTATTGCCATTCTCACAATTAAAAAATTTCTCTTAATTGGCTTCATTTATCTTGAAGGATACAAAAGTCACCTTTTTTATAAAATGATTTTAATAACTGGATCTTTAAGCCTTGTGGTTGCTTCGCTCATTTGGGGTAAACCTTCAATATGTTAGGAATTTAAATTTTACGAAGTGTATTTTCACAATTGTTTTACAATTCAAAGATTTCAATTTGGCTTAAAGAGAATTAATCTCTTTCTATGACTATAAATGATAACAAAACCAACCTACAGGCTACAAAACCGCTTCTTCGCGGCCATTTACATCAAGCCTTTTTCTTTTTTTCCCTTGGTGCATCGATCATGCTCTATATGCATCTTTATCAGCATCAATATGCCCTAAAATTGTTTATCTACTTACTATCCTTGAATAGTTTATATCTAATTAGTACTCTTTATCATCGCCCAAATTGGAATGAAGTTAAACGAATGATCATGAGAAGGCTCGATCATTCCGCCATCTTTTTTTTAATTGCAGGAACTGCTACGCCCATAATTGCTTTAAAACTACCAGATAACATTAACACTGATTTACAAATCGCCAATTGGACAATTGCGCTACTAGGTGTTGCTGTATCTTTAATATGGGTTAAAGCGCCTAAAATTTTTAATTTTTTTATCTATATCTTGGCAGGTTGTTTTTGGTTGATTTTTCTTCGTCAATTTTATCTAACGATGAATGCTTTTGAACTTTCAACACTCATTTTAGGTGGAATTTTTTATATTTTCGGTGCCGTCTTTTATGCAACCAAGAAACCAAATTTTATAAGAAATGTTTTTGGATACCATGAGCTCTTTCATTTGTTTGTCATATTAGGATCAATTGCACACTTCTCCTTAATCACTTATATCTACTTAAACTAAGTGGACATCATTTTTTAACTGATGTTCACTTAGTTTAAGATTAAATTTAAATCAGCCACAGAGAAAGTCGATAAACGATAAACGATCCGACGTAGGCCAAAGTAAAAGTGTACCCCATCATAAACATAGTCCATTTTTTTGATCCAGACTCTCTTCGAAAAGTCGCAATCATGGCAATACATTGGGGAGCAAAAACAAACCATACCAGTAGCGATAAAAGACTCGGGATACCAAAGTTTTCGACAACTTTTGTTGTAAAATTTTTTTCAAACTCTCCATCGCCCTCTTCTCCATCAACCGCTAAAACGGTGGCCAATGTAGAAACGACGACCTCTCGAGCACCCATAGAAGGAATCAAGGCAGTTGTTAGTCGCCAGTCGAATCCAATAGGAGCAAAAACTGGAGTAAAAACTTTACCAATAGAAGCGGCGTATGAATTTTCGATTAATACTTCTCCATTTTGATTTCTAGGAAATGTCACTAAAAACCAGATAACAATCGAAAGGGCCAAGATAATAGTTCCCGCTTTTTTAGTAAAAATCTTTACTCTTAGTAAAATGCTTAGAAAAACACTTTTTATGGACGGAATTCTGTAGCCAGGAAGTTCTAATAATAAATGTGATATCGAACCTGTTATAACGGTACGTTTAAGCACAAAGGCTATTAATAAACTTGAGAGCATACTAAAAACGTACATACCAAGCATGGCAAGGCCTCTGACGTTTAAAAAACCTAATACTTTTACATCAGGAAAGATTGAAGCGATAAGCAAAGTGAATACTGGAATACGAGCTGAACAAGTTGTCACTGGAGCAACCAACATTGTTATCAAGCGCTCTTTATCATTATCAATTGTTCTTGCTGCCATTATCCCTGGAATAGAGCAAGCATGACTCGATAACAATGGAACAACTGCTTTTCCAGGTAAGCCTAACCTTCTCATGATTCCATCCATCATTAAGGCTGCTCTTCCAAGGTATCCGACATCTTCTAAAATAAGTATAAGCAAGAAAAGTAAAATAATTTGTGGCAAGAAGACAAAAACACTCCCGACACCAGAAATAATTCCATCGGCCAAGAGGCTGGCCAATAATTCATTTGAAACATGAACATGTATGAGTTCAACAATAAAACCTACGCCTTGTTCAATTAAATCAGACAATGGTGATGACCATTCAAAAATAGCTTGAAACATAAGAGCGAGAACGATTACTAATACAACAGGTCCGATATAAGGATTCAAAAATATTTTATCTAATTTTTCGGTTAAAGAATCTGAGTCAATTTTTCTTATTACTGATTTTTGAAGAATAGAATCAATTTTAGAGAAATTTTCTTTAATATTATCTAACTTCCTAAAATGTTGTGGATCAATATTTTTAAGATAATTATTGTGTGGAGGTAATTTTTTAATAACTTCTATCAAATCTGTTATGCCAAGTTTGTCCTTTGCCGAGGTTGGGACAACCGGAACTGCTAATAATTCTTGAAATATTATGAGATCAATTTTTTGATTTCTTTTTTCCGCTAAATCCCACAAATTTAGAGCAACAACGGTTGGAATTTCTAATGCCATTAATTCAAATAACAAATAAAGACTTTTCTCTAAGTTTGTTGAATCAACCACAACAACTATTCCATCCAATGGTTTAGCCGTTAATTCTTTATGTAAAATAACATTTTTTGAAATACGTTCATCAAGAGTACGAGTGTCTAAAGAGTACAATCCAGGTAAATCAATGAACTCAATTTCCACATCTGCATCTGAGTATATTCCCGTTTTTTTCTCAACTGTTATACCTGGGAAATTTCCAACTCTCTGATTTGCTCCAGTTAAAATATTAAAAAGCGATGATTTTCCGCCATTTGGGGCACCAACAATAGCTATATGTTTTTTAAGCATAATTTCCCCCTACATTTCACATTCGTTAGCATGAAAAACATGTATGTGGCTCGCTTCATGATTTGAAAGAGCAAGCAACGCCCCTTTGACTTCTACAACTAAGGCCGAAGAATTAATGGGTGACTTACATTTTAAATAAACAATTGTTCCTTCCAGAAATCCTAAGTGATTGAGACGAACGGCCAGTTCATAATCTTGTTCATAGTTTATTTTTTTGATTTTATATTTATTTTTGATTAAGACATCAGTTAGTTTCATTTGGTACTCCGTCATAAGTTCTAGCCATCGAACTTTAATTTAACCCTGCCTACAAACTACCTCAACTGAAAAATATCAAACATGACACTAATCATTTATTTAAAAATAATTAGAGTTTTTTTCACACAAAAATGAAAAAGCACCAACTGAAGTTAGTGCTTATTATTGATTGGAATTATGAGACTTAAGAACTTGTTATTGTTCTAAATGAACACCTTCTTCAAAATATGGATCATCTTTAATAATTAAAGATTTTGTCGAAAGCATTTTTAAGAAAATTAAAACAAAAAGAGCTGAAAATAGAAGCGCCGAAATGATCTCATAAGGACCAATAATTGCATCGATATGGTGATGTTCATAAATTTTGGGAGCAACTAGAGTATAGAGATCCACCCAACGACTAACTAAAATAACGATTGAAACGAATGCCAAATTAAGCAAATTTCTCTTTGAGTTTCTAGTCAATAAGCAAAAGAAAGGAATAACAAATGCTATGACAAAATTTGTCCAAAACAACCACTTCCAATTTCCATGATCTCTGAGAATGTAATATTGTGTTTCCTCTGGAATATTTGAATACCAAATCAACATATATTGGCAAAACCAAATATAGGCCCAAAAGGTGCTCATACCAAACATCCATTTTCCTAAATCATGAAAATGGTTAATAGAGACATAATCTTTTAGATATCCCAAATAGTGCAAGATGATTAATGAAAGTGTAATAAAAGCTACTCCACCGACAAACATGCCAGAGAAAGTATATACGGAATAGATGGTACTGAACCAATGTGGCTCAATTGACATTAATAAATCATAGCTAAAAAATGAAAATGTTAAAGCGAAAAACACCATCGAGATGGCTGAGACAACGGAAAGTTGATCTGAAACCAAAGCACCATTTTTTTGATGATATTTATTCATTAATTTTTTCAAAACAAAGGCAAAACTCATCCAAATTGAAAAATAAATCAAGATTCTTGTCACAAAAAAAGGCATATTCAAATATCCAATTTTTTTAATGAGGATCTCATCATTTTTTACTACATCTAAATGTGTCCATTCATAAATTGTATGGCTTCCAAAAAGTCCAATCAAAACTAAAACTAAAGCAACAGGAAGATAACCCATCATGGCTTCAGGAACTCTCTGATAGGCACGCATCCACGAAGACTTCGTCAGATTTTGCAACGAGAGAAAAAAGAGCCCAGATAATGCCATGCCAGTAAAATAGAAATTATTAATGACAAGATTTACCCAAAACCTGGTTGGTGTATGAAAATAAGAAATGAGCGAAACAATCATTCCAATCGCAATTGCTCCCCACAGGTATTGTCTCAACATTTTGGGAGTTTCAAAATTTAATTTTTCCATAGTATCCTCTATTCAACTTTTTGTAATTTCTGAATATATAAAATAACATCCCATCGATCATTATCATCAAGTTGTGCTTCGTGGCTTGGCATGTCTCCATACCCCTTTACGATCGCGTGATAAATTTGACCTGGTTTATAATTTCGAAGTGCTCTACCGTTAAAGGCTGGTGGTTCGGTATATTTGGTTGCAATAGGTCCATCTCCTAATCCCGTTTTCCCATGGCAAACTAAGCACATCTTATCATAAAGATATTCACCTCTTTTAAGTCTAGCTTCACTAAACTCCCGAGGATCCATCAGCTCTTCACCTGCTCGTTCTTTTTCGTCATCAGTATTTCCATAAGTGAAGACTTTGTACCCACGAGCAATGGTCCCTTTTGGTGGGTACATCATAGATGCCCCATTGGGAGTTACACTACTTTGAGAATAAGCCTCAACAGCTTGTGAATAAACCATATCGGGCATATATTCATAACCTGGCTCATTTTTACTTTTTGCACAGGAAATTAGAAAAAAAATACTAATAATAATTAAGGCGTTGGTGCTTTTCACAGATCTTCCTCATTTAAAATTTTTAAATCACTAGATTTGTTTTTTAAAATGTTTTCTAATTCATTTTGATTGTTATGAATTTTTATTAATATTAAAAATTTATCATCTAACTGTCTTAAGTTATAAAGTTTAATCGTTTTGGAAGGGTACAATTTCGAGATAAAGAAAAATGCAGCCACAGTACTTAAAGCTCCAAACAAAACCATTAATTCAAATGTAATTGGAATAAAAGCAGGAATTGAAAGCATTGGCTTACCACCGACATTAATTGGCCAGTCATAGGCGGATGACCAAATTTGAAAAGCCATGGCCAATACTAATCCAAATCCTCCCGCTACAAATGTCACAAAAGGAAGCCTCGTTCGAGTAATCCCTAAAAGATCATCAAGTCCATGAACTGGGAAGGGAGTAAAAAAATCTACAATTTCAGCTGAAACATTTTTTACTTCGTGGGCCACATGAACTAAATCATGTTCATCATCAAAACTTGCCACTATATATCTATCTCCCATATTCAAATCCCCTTAAACCGAGTCGTTATCTTTTCTAGCAAACTTGTAAACGGACTTAACTTCACTAACTGCAATGGCCGGAAGGAATCTTACGAATAATAAGAAAAGCGTAAAAAACAATCCAAAACTACCAATAAATGTTGCCACCTCTACCCACGTAGGAGAATACATCGCCCAACTTGAAGGTAGATAATCGCGATGAAGCGAAGTTGTAATAATA
>JAKLJM010000046.1 GCA_023151145.1 Bacteriovoracaceae bacterium
ATGATAGTTCTTAAAAGTCACATGAGGTTTTAAGGGGTTATCTTGCCCACTGATAAAAAAACTCAAGTATTGTTATAATTGTACCGATAGAGTGTCATAAGAATTTTTCCGCATAGGAGGTACGTATTATGGGAAAAAAACAAGACAGTCATAAGAACAAGAAAAAGTTGACCACTAAAGAAAAGAAAGCTCAGAACCATGCAAAGTTAATGGAGTTTAAAGCTAAAGGCTCATCTTCAGTGCAGTTTAATCAGCAAGAAGATAAAAAAGCGGCTTAATAATTTAATTTATGATGTGATAAAAAAAGCCCGAGTTTTACTCGGGCTTTTTTTATTTTATAGGTACTAATTTGTCTATTTTAATTTCATCAGCTGTTAATTTGCATTGATAAGGATAAATTTCTAATCCTAGATTTTTAAGTTCAGCGGCTCTTTTGGCGTAGGCGGGATCGATAACATTTTGAACTGTGTAGTAGTCAATATCTTCTCGTTGAATGATATATAACATTACTGCTCTAGCCCCTGTAAGTTGTAATTCATAGAGCTCATTGAGATGTTTTAATCCTCTCTCTGTTACAGCATCGGGGAATAGAGCGGCATTAGTAGATTCGTCTTTTAGGGTGACATTTTTCACCTCTACGTAGCAATCAGGTAAAGTAGGGTGCTGGCTTAAGAAAAAATCTAACCGAGTTTCTTTAGAGATTTTATGCTCTGGTTTAATATTTTTATATCCGGATAATTCTTTTATCGTTTCACTCAAAAGTGCTTCATGTACAAGTTTATTTGTTAAGCTTGTATTCACACCGACTAAAGAACCAGTCGGTGCCAGCATTTCCAATGTATACTTCAGTTTTCGATCTGGGTTATCTGATAAGGTGACAATGGCCTTAGAGCCCTCTTGCATCAGCCCCTTCATGCTGCCGGTATTTGGACAGTGAGCGGTAATAAGTTTTCCAGCATCAGGTCCTGTGAGCATTTCTACGTCTGCAAAAAAACGTTTATATCTTTTAATAAATCGTCCTTCATAGGCGTTCATTAATTTCATGATTAAATCTCCGGTGGTAATAATATAAATGTCATCGCGAACAAGTCAAAATGGTCGTCCATCTTCCAGAGTCGGTTTTTAATCCCACTTTTATAGGGAATTTCAATTGTGCACTTCTGGATTGAGTAGAGCTAATCTTTTTTTGATAGTTAATTCTTAATTCTGCCACATCGCCATGAGCGGGCATTTCTAAATAGTCTCTTGGTACGTCATTGTTAAAAATTAATTTCATGCTTTCTATTTGTAGTTTTCCGAAAATATTTAATTTGGCATCTTTGGCACTAAATTTTTTCAAGGTGCGTTTTTCACCTTTTTGATCGCTTAACCAAAGTTCAACTTCTAGTCCTTCATGATCTTGGTCGTTGTTGGCCTTACGAAAGAGAACTGGATTGATGGGTTGACCAAGAGGCCCATTGCCGGCTAAACTTACTCGACAGAAACGTTCGTCTTCTAAGATCATGCGAATTTCACTTTTTAAATCCTGTTCATCCGAACTGGAGGTCTGGAAAGTTTGTCCGTCATTCATATTTTTAATCAATTGCATCGCACCGACAGCAAGTAGCCCCATGATGCCAGCCGCAATGAGAACTTCTATTAATGTGAAACCAAACTGATTTTTTGACATAAATGACCGCCTTATTTATTCCAATAATACTAGTATAAGAATAGGTGAGTTACTACGGATAAATGCTCATAATTTTTGTTTGGAAGAAAAAAATCTTCCCCCCGAAAAAAACCTATCTTTTTTTCCCAACATGATAAAATGGAACTAACTAATTTTAGGAAGAAAAATGCGCAAAGTTTTATTGGTTTCTGATAATGAAATTTTAAATGATCTCTATGTATTAAACTTAGAAGTTTATACTGGAACAACTGTTACCGTTATGAATGATTCAGAAGCTGCTATTGATTTTCTGAAGAAGAATCCCGATCAAGATGTAGTCGTGTCGCTGAATATGATCAATGGCCAAGAGACCGCAAGCCTTATTCAAAACTATTTAACGTCACAAGCTCTGCCTTATCCGTTTATCGTTCTAGGTACGCTTCCAAAGAATATGGTCAATGTTATTAATGTACCTTCAACATATAATTTGCAGCATTTCATTCGAGTGGTCGCTAAAATATTAGGTGTGACGGCAAAAGAAATGTCGGAAAAAAAGGTGACTCCATTTTATCCAGTACCTACAAAATCAGTTATTAATTTGAATGAAGCTTCCTGTGATCTTTATTTACAAACCAAAAGAACAGATGAAGATGAAGATTATATTTTACTTTTAAAGAAAGGTTCTCCAGTAAGTTTTACGGTAAAAAAATTATATCAAGATGGAGTTAATCTTGTTTATGTAAACGCTTTTGATCGTTTAGTAATGGTTAATCAAGTATCATCGAAAATTATCAATATTTTAAAAGCATCAGATTCTCCATTAGAAAATAAAATTCAAGCAGTTTCTAGTGGGTTTGAATTTGTTGCCACTCAATTAGTAAATTCTCCTGAAGTTTCTCAAGAGATTATGCAATTATCGCAAGTCTGTGTGAAGGCGATGGAAGATATTTCTAAGGATTCACCTTCACTTCGTGGGCTTTTAAATATTTTATCTAGTAGTAAGGAAAGCTATTTGTATGTCCATTCTATGATGGCTTCTTACATTGCTCAGCATGTAGTGAAAAATATTTCTTGGGGGGGAGAAGGGCATGTCGAAAAAATTAATTTCGTGCTTTTCTTTCATGATATTATGCTAGGCCCAATTTATTTAAAGTATCCCCATTTAAAATATGAAGAAGATATTCTTTTTGATGAGAGAGTTGCAGATAAAGATAAAGAAATAGTATTAAACCACGCTCGATTGTCCGCCGAGATGATGAATTCCTTTAAACGTGCTCCCTTAGGTGCTGACTTGTTGATAAAGCAACATCACGGGATGACCAGTGGAATTGGATTTGCACTTGATTACAAAGACGATATTTCACCGCTATCAAAAGTTGTCATTATCGCTGAAAGTTTTGTCGAAGAAATGATGAGAGTGAAAGATGAAAACCCGACTGCACAAATTGATGTAAAAGTGATGATGGGTTTTTTAAGTGAGAAATATAAAAAACATACTTATAAAAAAATCATTGAAACCTTATCAACACTTAGGCTTTAAGCGCTTTTTCTAATGCTTTCAGAGGCTCTTTGAAATTTCCAGTATTATAAATACGTTTCATTTGTAGATAAATTTCCCAATAATTTTCTTTGCTTCTTTGGGTGCTTGCTAACCTTGAGGTGAAGCTTGTTGCTAAAATCATGACACAAGAAATAGTTGTTAGGCTGGATGAGTTTAAACCTTTGGGGAATCCATCACCATTTGGATGTTCGTGATGTTCGGCAATGATAAAGTCTACTTCTGTAAAGCCTGAAAAATAATTTGAAACTAAGGCTGCCTGTAGAGGGTGATTTTTAAATTGTTCTTGATCTTCCTCTGAAAACATTTCTAGATTGGGATCATTTAGTGAACGAATTTTAATTAAATCCTCACTGTTTAAAGCGATGTCTTGCAACATGCAGGCAAGGTACAGTTTTCCTTTTGACATGTCTGCATGCCACCCTAAAAATTGCAACATGAAGTGACATAAATAGGACGTATAAACAGTTTGAAAGGCAAAGGTGAGTTGATTAGACTCTGGAAAATCGTTGAGGATTTCATTGAGAGACGAATAACTTTTTCCAGTTGCCGAAATAGAGGAAATATATTTTTCCATTAATAAATTAATTTCATCAGAGACGTTTAAAACTTTGATGTATTGATGAATAAAAAAAGCCGTTTTTAAATGTAGTGAAATATAACGTTTTCTTTCGGATAATTTTCCATCATAGGCTTTCAATAAATTTTTAATCGATTGATCTAAAAATTTTAAATAATCATCTTTTTTCAAGTAAAGTTGTTTGATGTTTTTTCGAGCATATGAATGAATAATTTGATGACTGTAAGGTTTATTTTTCGAAATGATTTTTCCGAATTTGGTGGAGGTTAGTTCGAGGTAAACATCATAGGGCAATTGATCAAAGAGATAAAAATTTCTGATTTTCATTGGATGCAGATCATCGCGGGTAAATTCATTTATCGATTGTTCAAATTCTTCCTTTTTGCCCCATTCCATAGCGTGTTTGATGGCTTTATTAAAACTATCAAGCGTGAAAGGTTTTTCTAGGATACTCATACTTTGATCATTGAGTATTTTTGAAGTGATGGTAGATCGTATCGCGTTTGCAGAACCGGCAATAATCATGGCTCTTTTACCTGCTAGTTCATTAATCATGCTTGAGAAATCTTCTGGAGTGGTCACTTTAGAATCCGCATCAAAAATAATGAAATAAAATGGTCCATCGTTCAAAAGAACGTTTTCAGCAATGGCCATATCATAACAAACATGAAGTTCGATTTTTGGAAGCTGCGATTTTACCATTTGGTTAATCACAGTCGCCACTTCATGATCAGGTGCAAAGTGTAGAACTTTCAATATTTTCCTTTATGTTTTGTTATTTCCTCATTAAGCTTCGAACATGTCGCCATTTATTCTTTATTTAGAGCAAAAAATTCAATCCCTTCTTCCCATGGTAGAAGCGAGACGCCTCTATCACGGGAGAGGAAAAGAATTTGATGATCAACACGCTTTTACTCTGGATTATTTTCCTCCAGGTATACTGTTAATGACTTCTTTCACTCAAATAAGTATTGAGAGCTTGTCGGAAGTTCTCCAGTATTTCCGCACTCAAAACTTCCTTAAGGTTCATACTATTCTATGGCAAAAAAGAGGTCAGCGGGAACTGGAATTCGAAGTCATTGAAGGTACGTTGCCAGAGAGGGGAGAACTTATTGAAAATGGGCTGAAATATGCCATTAATTTTGGCCAGAACCAGAATCTTGGCTTTTTTCTTGATATGCGACTTGGCCGAGAGTGGGTGGCGCAAAATGCCATGGATAAAACTATTTTAAATTTATTTAGTTATACTTGTTCATTTTCTACAGTGGCCTTAAAACATGGTGCCCATCAGGTGATTAATGTTGATATGGCCGACGGAGCCTTAAGAACAGGTGAGCGCAACCATCGTCTCAACGGATTGCCAATCGCCAAGGCTAAATTTTTAGGGCACGATATTTTTAAATCATGGGGAAAAATAGCGCGATTTGGACCATACGATTTAATTATTCTTGATCCTCCCTATAAACAATCAAGTTTTAGTTTGGAAAAAGATTTTGATAAAGTTATGAAACGTATGCCTGGACTATTGAGTGATCGAGGAAAAATATTGGTCGCCATCAATTCACCTCATCATAATTGGCATCAAGCAGAGCAAATGGTTTTGGCCAGTTGTCCTAATGAGTTTTTAGTCATTGATCGATTAAGCTCGCCTCCAGAATTTGTAGAAACAGTGGACGGGGCAGAGTTAAAGATATTTATTTTAGAAAAAAATAATTGATAAATCGTTTTTACTCACATCAAAATGAGGTCAATCATGAATCAGTATGCTCATGCCCTTCTCAAGCTTGGTGCGGTTAAACTTTCGCCGCAAAATCCTTTTCTGTATGCATCTGGTTTAAAAGGACCAATGTATTGCGATAACCGAGCGTTGTTGTCCCATCCGGTTTCTAGAAATTTAATCATCGACGGACTCATTCATTTACAAAATGGTTTGGACTACAATCAATTGGCAGGCCTTGCTACTGCAGGGATTCCTCACGCAGCGATGATGGCCGATCGTTTAAAAAAGCCGATGTGCTACGTGCGCAGTAAACCCAAAGAGCATGGGAGAGGAAATCAAGTAGAGGGAGATGTTTCTCCAGGTGAGACAGTCCTAATGATTGAAGACTTAGTTAATCAAGGCTCCAGTCTTAGAGATGCAGTAAATGGGGTGCGCAAAGCTGATCTTAAAGTTGTTGATTGCTTGTGTATTGTTAATTATCAAATGCCCAAAGCAAAATCTACCTGTGAACAATTGGAAATAAAGCTACATTCCTTGGTGACCTTTGATGATCTTATTCAAGCAGCTTTGGAGTTAAATGTTGTGACAAATGCAGATATTCTAACTTTAAAAAATTGGCACAATGATCCAGAGGCTTGGTCTAAGCAATGGTCATAAATATCCTACTCGTCAGTGGAGAAATAGAGAGTATGATAGGTATGGACACCATGATTTTAAGCAAGTATTTTACTAGGGCTTTTTGTTAATATTTTTTAATTTATAACTTATTTTTTATACTTCACTTCGGAGGCACTTATGAGCAAATTTAAAATTGAAGTTGATGGCAAGACTTTGGAATACCCAATTCTTGTTGGTTCAGAAAATGAAAAAGCAGTAGATATCGCGAAGCTTCGTGCTGATACTGGTTTTATTACAATCGATCATGGTTTTTTAAACACTGGTTCATGTGCTTCGGCCATTACTTTCCTCGATGGAGAGTTAGGGATTCTTCGTTACAGAGGATACCCAATTGAACAATTAGCAGAAAAATCTTCTTTTGTTGAAGTAGCATATCTTTTAAATTGGGGAAAACTTCCAACATCGGCTGAGTTATCAGCATTTGAAAAAAAGGTAGCAAGCTTTTCTACACTTCCTGAATACATCACTAAGATGATTCAATTAATGCCAAAGACAACTCACCCTATGGCCATTGCTTCTGCTATTACAGTTGCTTTATCTGGACACTACCCAGAATTAAATAATCCAAATCCAACACCAGCACAAAAAGATGAGATCTTCGCTCTTATGCTTGGTCAGTTTAAAATAATTACAGCTGCAATTCACAGAACATTAAGAGGGGAAGCACTAGTTGCTTCAAATCCAACTCTTTCATACTGCGAAGACTTTATGTCGATGATGGGAATGAAAGCTTCTAAAGATGTTGCAAAAGCTTTAGATGTCCTTTTAATTCTTCACGCTGACCACGAACAAAACTGTTCTACTTCAACAGTAAGAGTGGTTGGTTCATCTAATGCTTCTATCTTCGCATCTATATCAGCTGGAATCGATGCACTTTGGGGACCACTACACGGTGGAGCTAACCAAGAAGTTCTAGAAATGTTGGAAGAAATTCAAAAAGCTGGTGGCGACGCTCATAAAGCACTTGAGCGCGCTAAAGATAAAAATGATACATTTAAATTAATGGGCTTTGGTCACCGTGTTTATAAAAACTTTGATCCACGTGCAAAGATCATCAAAAAAGCTTGTGACACTGTTCTTGCTCAACTTGGTGTTAAAGATCAACTTTTAGATATCGCTAAAGGTCTTGAAGAAAAAGCATTAGCAGATGATTACTTCAAGTCTAGAAATCTTTATCCGAACGTAGATTTCTACTCTGGAATTATCTACCGTGCCCTTGGTATCCCAACGAACATGTTTACAGTAATGTTTGCCCTAGGAAGAATGCCAGGATGGCTTGCACAGTGGAAAGAACTACGTGAGACGAAAGAAACAAAAATCGCTCGCCCTCGCCAAGTGTATAATGGTGAAACAGTACGCGAGTACGTAGACGCATCTAAACGTTAAGAAATCGGAAGGAGGGGAGAGTTCCCCTCCTTTTTTTTGTAAAAAGTTCACACTTTTTCATGGTGTTTTTTGTCTGTGATATAGCTATACCTATACACACATGACGGAGGAACGATGAAAACTTTAATCACCGCACTTTTATTAACTGCATCTACATTCTCATTCGCTCAAAATGCGCCAATCAAATGTTTTTTTACAGAGCCATTTGTCGCAGTCACTTTAAATGCTGATAGAACTGAAATGACTCTTGCTTCATTTGATGATGAGCTAACTAAGAACATTGTGAATATTACTTTTGAAACAGATGAAACAATTGTAGCTACTTCAGATAGAATTGATCTAACAATTTTTAAAAATATTAAAGGCAACGATGGAATGTCAGATAAAGAATATGATTATGAAGGAATTTTATACGGCCTTACTGGTAGTAAATTATACGGCGGCTGTAACGAAGTTAAATAGATAGAAAAGCCTCTCGAAAGAGAGGCCAATATTTTATAAAAGTGTTCCAATTCTTCCCGGTCTAAAATGAAATTCTTCTTCTGACCATGGATAAACCATATTGAACCAAACAACCATCGCACGTCCGCGAATATGGTCTTGAGGCACAAATCCCCAAATACGAGAATCCGCAGAATAATCACGGTTATCACCTAAAACAAAATAATGTCCTTCTGGAACTTTGATTTTTCCTTGAGTGTTATTATGTCTAAAGAGTGCAATATTTTCGGCAGTGACGAATTCTTTTTCGCCAATTTTATTTTTATAAAATTTTAAATCATTACGGTTGTATTTAGAGGCATCAAAGAGTTCTGCTTGATCTTTTGGATCTTTAATTTCACTGCGTTCAACTTCTTTACCATTTAGGTAAACGATATTATCACGCACTTCAATTTCATCACCCGGAACACCGATTAATCTTTTAACATAAAGAATATTGCGATCGAGTGGGTATTCAAATACTACGATATCTCCGCGGGTGGGAGTTTTGAATTCAGAAAAATAAACTGGTTTTCCTAACCATTCACTGTAAGGAACTTTTAATCCGTATGAAAATTTATTCACAAGAATAAAGTCACCAATGGCATTTGTCGGAAGTAGGGAGCCAGAAGGAATGTGGTTTGGTTCAAATAAACTTGAACGGAAAGCAAAAACTGAAACAATGATAATAATATAAGACTTAATTTCTTTAATAACTTTATCTTTATCCATGGGCAACGATCCTAATAAAAAGGGCTATTGTCATAGGATAAGAAAGCGCGGGCGAACTGTCTAATATTACCTTACGTTATTTTTGAAAATTAAGCTCAACTTCCCCATTAAATTTTGTTTTGGTTTTCCCATGGTCAACTTCATTTAAAGGATAGGCAAAATAACCCGAAACGCTATCACCTAAACTTAGTTGAAATGAGACCTTTTCTCTTTGTTCGGCGCTTATGAGGTTAAGCGCAGATGCTTGAATCTTGTCTAGTTTGGCCATAGTGATCAAGGCCGATTTTTCAGTGCAAAAGAGGAAGGTAAAATTACGGTCAGGAGCACTTTGTCGATAAACACATCTAAGTTCTTTGGGTAATGTGGTTTCTGATTTAGGCCTAATTAAATCGATAACAGCAATTCCTTCAAACTGACCTTTTGTGTTGTTTTTAACAAAAGCCGGAATGGTAAATTGATGGGTTCTTTCAACTTTGTAGTGAGCTTGAGGGGATTTATCCCACTCTTTATTCCAAATGAGGTTTAAGCGAACATCAATGGAGAGTTTACGATCAACGGCTTCCATTTGAGAGTTTAAAACATCAGATTCTGAAAGGACGATTTTGTCAGATTGATATAGACTCAAAACGGCACCTTTTTCACTGGGCGAACCACAGCTAGCTAGTAGCAAAAGGGCCAAAAAAGCGCAAAATGACACCAAATTCTGCATAATTTTCCTCAAACTTCTCAAATTCATTGGGTTAGGGCATACTTCGTGAAGACTATAGCAAGTCTGATGCCGAAATTTTTGACGAGGATTTTTCATGCGCATTTTATCACTTAAGGATTTGACCCCCCATACTCTTGTCGCTCTTTCTGAACATGAATTAGTGAGAGAGATAAAACAATTAACAACAGGTTTTACAGATAAAAGAGAGCTCATTGGTGAGTATGTACTAAGTGAAAAAGCGATTTCTGCTTACACTCAATTTTATCTTCCGACCAATATGCCTAAAATGTATTTTTTATATGATCGAATAAAAGAGCTTCATGGAAAATCATTTTTCGAGCAAGTGTCTCAAGAAACTTTCATTGATTTTGGTTCAGGTCCAGGAACTTTTAGCTTGGCCCATTTATTTTATATGCAACACTTGGGCTTAACGGTGAAGAAGCTTCACCTAATCGATTCATCTTCATTGATGTTAAAACAAGCAGCAAAAGTCATTAAGCATTTTTTTCCAGATGTCGAAGTTATTCTCAGCTGCGAATTAGCAGTGAGTGATTTAAAAGAAAAAAGTTTTTTATTTTTTGGACATTCTTTAAATGAACTTTCTGAACTTGAAATTCAAACTCATTTGATGAATAAGATTTTAACTCATGAAAATATTTCTACCTTAAGTTGGATCGAGCCTGGAACCCCGGCCTTTTTCCAGAAACAAAAAAACTTACGAGAAAATTTAATTGCAGAAAAATGGGGACTTTTATTTCCTTGTCCGAATAATTCATTATGTCCTCTTCATCATGATAAAGAAGAATGGTGCCATCAAATTCTTAGAATGTCCCATGCCGATGAAATTGAGCGGATCAGTCAGTTGGTCCAATTAGATCGCAAAATTTTACCGATGTGTTCGTTTGTTTGGCAGCGGAAAAACTTGAAATCTGTTAATGATAAAGTTGAGAATAGGGCCTTTCCCATTCGTTTTTTAGATGAAACCAAGTTTAGTTTTGATTTTTTATTCTGTGGTCATTTTGAATCAGATCTCTCCGGAGAATTAAAACTAGATCTTAGAAA
>JAKLJM010000047.1 GCA_023151145.1 Bacteriovoracaceae bacterium
GGATGCAGAGAATGGCAAAACTAATCGCGAAATAAATCGTAAATTTAAACATAAAAAACATAAGACTTCCTTATCTCGCTTCTTTGTCGAGCAATCGTTCAATTTTTGAAACGGCTTTCAAGAGATCGTCTCTTTCAAAAGGTTTTTGTAAGAAATCAATGGCACCATTCGAGATAGACTCGATAACGATACTTTCAATGGCAAGTGAAGACATCATAATAATATATTTTTCACCGGAGATTTTTTCTTGAAAGTGTTTGGCCAACTCTAACCCTGATATTTCAGGCATAACGATGTCTAAAAGTAAGAGATTGGGCTTTGAGGTATGTGCAATCTGAATTGCATCTTCAGCCGAGCTTGCTTCTCCAACGACGTTATAGCCTTCAGAGGTAAGTATTTCGATGATACTTCTACGTATAAAATTAGAGTCATCTACTACAAGAATTTTTAGAGATTGTTTTTCGGCCATTTAAACTTCCATGTTTATGCTAATTATATAATAACAAAAAAAGAGAAACCATCAATACTGATGGTTTCTCTTTTACTTGATACTTTTAGTAAGTTAAAGGAAGGTTATGCAGCTGCAGGTGGTGCATGTTCCTTTGTCGATTTTTTCTTATATTGTGCCATTCTTTCTTTCCAGCCAATAATAGCTACATCTAAAACTTCTTCAATAGATTTTACTGCAACAAAATTAAGCTTTGCTCTGAATTCCTCTGGGATTTCCTCGAGATCTTTTTTGTTTTTGTAAGGAATGATAACGGTTTTAATGTTCATTCTCATTGCAGCTAGAGATTTTTCTTTCAATCCACCGATTGGAAGCACTTTTCCTGTCAAAGTTATTTCCCCAGTCATTGCAACATCTTTACTAATCGGAAGACCCGTAAGTAGAGAAACAATTGTCGTGGCTAGAGTAATACCTGCTGAAGGACCATCTTTTGGAATAGCTCCTGCTGGTAAATGAATATGCATTTCATATTTATCAAACATATCTTCATCGATTCCAAGTTCTTCTGCTTTACTTCTGATAAAACCAATCGCCGTTTGCGCTGATTCTTTCATAACATCGCCAAGTTGACCTGTTAGTGTGAAGCCTTTTCCTCTCATCTTAGTAGCTTCGATGTATAGAACATCTCCACCATGTGCCGTCCAAGCAAGGCCGGTTGAAACACCAACTTCATCGCAGTCTTTTTCATCTTCTTTAGTGTAGATTGGTGGTCCTAAAAGTTTAAAAACTGTTTCAGGTAAAACGTGAGTTTTTTCAGCTTCACCTTTTGCAATTTTCATTGCTACTTTTCTACAGATAGCTCCAATTCTTCTTTCTAAATTTCTCAACCCTGCTTCAGCCGTATAGTGTTTAATGACACTTTCAACACCTGAGTCAGTGAATGTTATGTGCTTGTCTTCAATTCCATTTTCTTCCATTTGTTTTGGAATAATGTATTTTTTAGATATCGCAATTTTTTCTTCCTGAGTGTAACCAGAAAGATTGATGATTTCCATACGGTCTCTTAATGGCGCTGGTATATGCTCAAGAACGTTAGAGGTTGCTATAAACATTACATTTGATAAATCAAAAGGTAAGTTTACATAATGATCTCTAAAATTAGAATTTTGTTCAGGGTCTAGAACTTCTAGAAGAGCTGCAGATGGATCACCTTTAGCATCACCACCTAATTTATCCACCTCATCTAAAAGAATAACAGGATTGTTGGTTTTAGCTTGGCGAAGTGCTTGAATAAAGCGACCCGGCATTGCTCCAACATAAGTTCTTCTGTGTCCACGGATTTCCGCTTCGTCTTTAACTCCACCAAGTGAAATTCGAACGAACTCTCTTCCGCAAGCTTTAGCAATTGATTTACCAAGCGAAGTTTTACCAACTCCAGGAGGACCTGAAAAACAAAGAATCGGGCCTTTCATCGATTCGCCCTTTAATTGTCTAACAGCTAGATACTCTAGTATTCTTTCTTTAACTTTAAAGAGATCAAAGTGATCTTCATTTAAAATGCTTAATGCTTGATCAAGATCAATGTGTTCAACACTTGATTTACTCCAAGGCAATTCAACTAAACATTCTAGATATGATCTAAGAATTGATGCCTCAGAAGAATCTGGATGCATCTTTTCTAGACGAGCAAGTTGTTTACTTGCTTCTTTGTCTGCTTCTTCTGACATTTGTGCACGTTTGATTTTATCGCGCATTTCTTGAAATTCATCATCTGATTCTACTTTAGCTTCGTCGCCTAGTTCAGATTTGATGGCTTTAATTTGTTCTCTTAAGAAATATTCTTTTTGAGTTTTATTAATTTCTTCTTTAGCTACGTTTTTAATTCTAGACTGCATCGCTATGATTTCTAGCTCGCGAGAGAGAATATCATTTATACGATGAAGCCTTTCAACTGGATCTAGGATTTCTAGAATCATTTGAGCTTCAGCAACATGAAGATTTAAATTTGATGCCACTAGGTCAGCGAGACGACCTGGATCTTTAATATCTTCTAAGATCATTAAAATATCAGGTGATAAAACTTTTCCAAGGTTGATGACCTTTTCAAGTTGTTCACGAATACTTCTCATTAGAGCCATTACCGCAACATTTGATTCCTCAATAGCTACGTCTGATACTTTGGCTAGCTTACAAACAAAATATGGATTCTCTTGGCTGAAATCGGTAATTCGAGCTTTGGTTAAACCTTGGACAAGAATTTTAATTCTACCATCTGGTAGCTTTCTCATTCTCATGATCATGGCCACTGTACCAAGTTCATAAATTTCATCCGGCGTAGGTGCTTCTGCTTTCATGTCTTTTTGACTAGCAAGTAGAATAAGGCGATCAGTCTTAGTCAATGCATGATCGACGGCCTGAATGGATGACTCTCTTCCTACGAAAAATGGTAGGATCATGAAAGGATAGACAACAATATCTCTTATCGGGAGCAGAGGTAGTTCCTCTTTTAGCTCAATGTTGTCACCTTCGTAGTTTGTAACCATAAATTTCCTCCAAATTGGCCGAACCTAAGTTCTTACCCTCTTAAGATCGGGATTTTGAGTGAACTCTTTAAGAAAAAGTTCTAATAAAGTGCATTTTTTTTTGGCGTACTTGATTGCCATACTCCGCGATCTAAATGAAAATAATCTCAATTCACAGAGTGAGAAAGTCAGATATAGGGAGTTTTATGCCATTTTCTGTTGGAGCAGTAATTTTAGCAGCGGGTGAGGGAAAAAGATTAAAGCTTAGAGAGCCAAAACCTCTAGCTCCGTGCTTAGATAAACGTTTAGTTGATTTTTCTATCCTAGAAGTAGAAAAGTTTTTTAACAATAATAAAATTAATGGTTGTATCACTGCGGTCATTGGGCACCAGAGAGAAAAAGTTCAAAGTTATATTGCTGAAAGATACAGCAATGTGAAATATGCCATACAAGAAAAACAAGTCGGAACAGGTGATGCATTAAAGAGTTATTTTAATTCTTCAGCGGATACTCTCAACTATGATTACACACTAGTTTTATGTGCTGATACACCGTTAATCACCGCGCATGAAATGGAACAGTTATTTGTAGAGATAAATTCTAAAAATTTTGACGGAGTTGCTGCTGTTTTCGATGAGAAAAATCCCTATGGCTACGGACGAATTGTTAGAGGTGAAAAAGGCTTTAAGATTGTAGAAGAAAAAGATGCTGATGAAGTAGTAAAAAAAATTACGGAAGTTAACTCTGGTGTCTATATTTTAAAAACGTCATATGTTGTCGAGCATCTCAAAAGCATTACATCTAATAATAAGGCCGGTGAGTTCTATTTAACAGATGTTTTTAGTCAAGATAGAAATGTAGAAGCATTAAGTTTTCAATCTGCTAAACCATTCTTAGGAGTTAATACTCTTTTACAGCTTGAAGAAGTAGAATCTTTGTTACGTGACAAAATTAAAGCAAATCATCGCGACAACGGGGTAAGATTTATCGACTTTAAGAACTGTTATATCGACACTGATGTAAAAATTGGTTTTGGAACAGTGATTTATCCAGGAGTGCATTTGTCAGGTAAGACGATTATTGGCGAAGATGTTATCATTGAAAATGGCGCCATAATTAAAGATTCAAAAATTGAAAATAAAGCCAAGGTCTTAGCTTATTCAGTTTTAGAGTCCGCGACTCTTAGAATAAAGTCACAGGCAGGACCTTTTGCTCGCTTAAGACCAGGTGCAGATCTAGGGGAAGAATCAAAAATTGGAAATTTCGTTGAGATCAAAAAAGCCGTCCTTGAAAAAGGTGTAAAGGTCTCACATCTTTCTTATGTCGGTGATGCCTTTATTGGTGAAGAAAGTAATATTGGCTGTGGCTTCATTACTTGTAATTACGATGGTGCCAATAAACATGTAACGAAAATTGGGAAAAACTGTTTTATCGGTTCAGATGTTCAAACGATTGCTCCTGTTGAAATCGGAGATGATTGTTTTGTGGCTGCAGCCTCAACCGTAACTCACTCTGTTCCAAATGGTGGATTTGCTATTTCCCGAGGAAAACAGATTACTAAAGAAGCTATGGCAAGCAAGTTCATCAAGAAAAAGAATAAGTAATTAAACTTAAATTTTATTTAGTTTAGCTACAAATTGGCCATATAATCATATTACCCATCATTTGTTTTCAAGTGAGAGAAAAAGGTTAAAAATGATCAAGCCAGCTATGCCCATAAACGAAGAAGATCGATTAAAGGCTTTAAAAAGTTTTGGGCTATTAGATTCTGGCTATGAAGAAATTTTTGATAACTTTGTTAAGCTTGCTTCTGAAGTTTGTGAATGCAAAATCTCTACCATTTCGCTTGTAGATAGCAACAGACAATGGTTCAAATCCAAAATTGGTCTTGAAGATAATGAAACTTCTCGAGACATTTCCTTTTGTGGGCATGGAATTTTAGAAAATGATATTTTTGAAGTTGAAAATGCCGTTTCGGACATTCGTTTCAATGATAATCCCTTAGTTACGGGAAAACTCAATATTCGTTTTTATGCCGGAGCTCAATTAAAGACATCCAATGGTCATTCGATTGGCATGATTTGTGTCATTGATGATCAACCTAAAAAATTAAATAATTTTCAAAGAGAGATGCTAAAAAATATTGCCAAGCAAATCATGCTGACAATTGAGATGCGTAGTCATTTGCAAAATTTAGAAAATGAATCAGCTCGAGTTGATTTCATTGTAAAAAATGCAGGTGTTGGAACTTGGGATTGGAACTTAGAAACAAACAATGTTCATTTTGATGAACGTTGGTGTGGCATGCTTGGGCGTACTGTTGATGAGACACCACAAAAACTTGAAACTTGGGACATGCTGGTTCACCCAGACGATCGCGACCAATCTTATATCGACATAACAAAACATATTAATGGCGAAACGGTGATTTACGAAAATGTTCATCGTTTAAAGCATAAAAATGGCGAATGGGTTTGGATTTTAGATAAAGGATTTATTACTCAGCGTGATCAAAATGGAAAGCCCATAAGGTTTTCTGGTATTCATATTGATATCACCAAACCAAAAAATGAAGAACAATTACATCAAAAGATTTTAGTCTTACGTGATTTTTTTATTAAAAATTGGGAATCACGAAAAACATTTTTTGATTTTCTGCTATTAGAAATTATGCAATTAACTGAAAGTGAGTATGGCTTTATTGGCGAAATCAAACATACAGCAGAAGGTGTTCCTTATTTAAAAACATTTTCGATTACAGATATTTCTTGGGACGATGAGACCAGAAAGTTTTTTGCTTTGCACGCTGCTCAAGGTTTAGAATTTAGAAACCTGAATACGTTATTTGGTGAAGTCATAAAAACAGGAGTTCCGCTCATAACAAATAATGCCCCTTCTCATCCTAAAGCAAATGGAATTCCCAAAGGACACCCTCCTTTAAATAAATTCTTAGGCATCCCCATCCATTATAATGGAAAATATTTAGCAATGGTTGGAGTGGCCAACGCCAGAACAGATTATTCAGAAAAAAAATTAAATGATTATGCACTCTATTTCGAAGTTTTAGGGGAGTTGATTCAAAATTTTATTTATCGTGAAGAAATTCGCCAAAAACAAAACGAAGCTCATCATGAATCTAAACTAGTTTCACTGGGAACTCTTGCGGCAGGTATTGGCCATGAAATTAATAATCCTTTAACGATTATTCGTGGAAATTTGGATCGATTACTAAAACGTATTGATCGCCAGGAAGTTAATGATGAATTTTTGTTAAAAATACAATCTGACATGAGTAAAGCGCTTATGCGTGTGGAAAACTTAATTAAAGGTTTAAGAACATTTTCACGTAAAGACACGCTTACAAGTGAAAATATTAACGTCACTGATCTACTCAACGAAACAATGGATATGCTTTACCAAATTTACAAATCAGATGGCATTATTTTAGAGCGTAAATTTCACATAGATCCTGCAACGACTTTTTATATAGATCGAGGAAAAATTCAACAAGTGTTCGTCAATTTACTGAATAATGCTCGTGATTCACTTGAAGGAAGACCAGGGGCTAAAATTAATGTGACGACAAAAATAGAGAATTCAAAATTGCTCATTCTTGTAGAAGATAATGGAGCTGGAATTCCCAAGGAATTACAGGACAAAATCTTTGATCCCTTCTTTACGACCAAGGAGGTCAACAAGGGAACTGGCTTGGGACTTTCTGTGGTGGCCGACATCATGCGCTTACATGAAGCTAAGATAAATTTCCATTCTTCAGGGGAAGGGACCACATTTTTCTTGGAATTTAGTCAATTTAAGGCCTGATTTTGCCCGGCATCACAATAAAGTGTCATGGGAATATTCCCCCAATGAAAAATAAGTAAACACATAGAGAGGAATTTGTTATCTTGCTAAGGTTCGATCAATTAACCTTTAGAGGATAAATTTATGTGTGGAATTGTTGGCTACTTTGGCCCGTCTCAAGACTCAGTAAAAATAGTATTAGAAGGCTTAAAGCGCCTTGAGTATCGTGGATATGATTCCGCTGGAGTTAGTTTCATCGATCAAAATAATCATCTAAAAGTTTATAAAAAAGCTGGAAAACTAGATAATCTAAAAGAAGAATTAAAAGACAAAGATATTGTCGCACGTACCTGTATTGGTCACACTCGTTGGGCCACACATGGGGGAGTGACAGATGTCAATGCTCATCCGCACAACAACGACATTCTTTCAATTATCCATAATGGGATTATTGAAAACGCTCATGAGATTCGTGCGCAACTTGAAAAAGAAGGCGTAAAATTTAAATCAGAAACGGATTCAGAGTCATTTTTAGAATTAGTCACATATGAACTTAGAAAAGATGTTCCGATCAAGGAAGCAATCGCCAAGTCATTTAAAAAAATCCATGGGAACTCTTCTTTTGTTGTTCTTTATCCAAAAACTGGTGAAATTTTTGCGATCAAAAGAGGTGCACCTCTTGTTGCAGGAATCAATGAAATTGGAAGTGAAGCTTTGGTTTCTTCGGATCCATATGCACTTGCAGGTATGGTACACAAACTTTACTTTCCAGAGGATGAAGTCCTGCTTCATATCTCAGCAGCTAATCACAATCTTATAAATTTTTATGAATTAGATTTAACTAAAACAAAAAGATACCTTTCAAAGAAGCAAGATCTATCGGTTCAAGTTTCTGAAAAAGGAGAATATGAACACTACATGTTGAAAGAAATTCATGAACAACCAGAATTGATTCGTGCTTTAACTCAATATTATTTTGGTGGTGAAGGTTATGAATCATTAACTAGAGTGGCAAAACTTAAGCCAGAAAGAATTCTCATTTCTGCTTGTGGAACAGCTGCTTATGCAGGAACAGTAGCGAAAGATTTTTTTGAAGGAATTAATCGCATTCCTACGGTTGTAGAATTGGCCAGTGAGTTTCGTTATAGAAATCCAATTATCAAACCTACAGATTTAGGAATTTTTGTTTCTCAATCAGGAGAAACTGCAGACACATTGGCTGCTCAAGCTATGTGTAAAAAATCTGGAATTAAAACAGTTTCAATTGCAAACGTTGAAGGTTCAACGTTGTTTAGAGATTGTGATGAAAATCTTTTAATTCGTGCGGGGGTAGAAATTGGAGTGGCTTCGACAAAAGCATTCACTCAACAAGTATTAACCGGACGACTCTTGTCTGCAGCACTTTCTGGCAAACTAGACGATGCTGAATATAGAGTAAAATTAGCGGCGAAATTTTCGTTATTAGCAGAAAGAGTCGATCATTTATTGGTGCACTCTGAAGTTATAAAAAATGTAGCTGAATCTATTTATAATAAAAAAGGATTTTTCTACACTGGAAGAGGCGCTTATTATCCAATCGCTTTAGAAGGAGCATTAAAACTTAAAGAAATCGCTTACGTTCATGCAGAAGGTTATGCCGCTGGTGAGTTAAAGCATGGTCCCATCGCTCTCATTGACGAAGAGATTGTTAACGTCGCCATTATTGCACCTGAATTATATGAAAAAACGATTTCTAATATTCAAGAAAACAAAGCAAGAAAAGGGATTATCGTAGGAATTGGTCAAGCAGAAGATAAAGAAGGAAAACGACTTTCTGATTACTATATTCCAGTAGATTTTAATGGATTAGAAGAACTTGCTCCGTTGTATGTAAACGTCGTTAATCAATTGCTTGCTTATTATATGGCCAAATTTAAAGGCACAGATATTGATAAACCAAGAAATTTAGCTAAGTCAGTTACAGTAGAGTAAATATGAGATTTGATCTAAGCACACTAAATGAAGTTCAAAGGTCTGCTGTTTTAAAAACAGATGGACCTGTTATGATTTTAGCTGGAGCAGGATCAGGCAAGACCAAAACCCTTGTTACGCGCATAAGTTATCTCATCGAAGAATTAAACATAAGCCCTTATCAAGTGCTTGCTTTAACATTTTCAAATAAAGCAGCAAAAGAAATGCGTGAGCGTATTTCTCATCAGGTATCTAGCGATATTGGTGCCCTACAAATAACGACCTTTCATGCCTTTTGTGCAAAGGTGCTTCGTTCAGAAGCACAGTATTTAGGGTTATCCAGAAATTTTACAATTTATGATGATGGAGAATCAAAAAGTATTGTAAAAACTTTATTGGAAAGACGAGGGATTTCTCCTAAAGAGTTAAATCCCTATGAAATTCTTAACTACATCGACCACTTAAAAAATAATGGTTACTATCCTGGAAGAACACAGGGCGAAGGTGGAGCAGATTCTACTGATGAGTATTTTTCTTATTTTGAAGAATATGAAGCAGAATTAAATAGAGCAAACGCAATCGACTTTGGTGGTTTAATCACAGGTGTCCTACAGCTCTTTGAAAAATTTCCAGATGTCTTATCTCGCTACCAAGATCGTTTTAAATATATTTTGGTTGATGAGTATCAGGATACAAACCGATCGCAGTTTGAATTAGTTACTTATTTAGCAGCTAAAAAAAGAAATATCTGTGTTGTTGGAGATGAAGATCAATCGATTTATTCATGGCGAGGCGCAGATATCAGAAATATTTTGGATTTTGAGAAAGTTTATCCGGAAGTAGAGCTTTTAAAATTAGAACAAAATTACCGATCAAGTAAAAATATTATTGAAGCAGCAAGTTTTGTTATTGAAAAAAACACTTTGAGAAAAGGTAAACAAATGTGGACAGCTAATCCTGAGGGGGAAGTTGTTCAAATTACCGAATGTTTTAATGACAAAGAAGAAGCAGAATTTGTTGCTAAAGAAATAAATAAATTAAAAGCCAGTGGCGCGGAGTACACAGACATGGCTGTTTTTTATCGATCGAATGCTCAGTCTCGATTAATAGAAGATGCTTTAAGAACTTATAAATTACCCTATCGTGTAATTGGTGGCGTGAAGTTTTACGAAAGAAAAGAAATTAAAGACATGCTTTCGTATTTACGCTTAATCATCAATCCCAAAGATTCATTGGCCTTATCAAGAATTATTAATGTTCCTGCTCGAGGGATCGGGGCAACTAGTTTACGTAAATTAGAAATCGAAGCAATAAACCAAAACTGTTCCCTGTGGGATATTGTGGAAAAATTAGTTGATTCAGATAGCGACTTTGGACATATTAAATTAAGTGCTAAGGTTAAATCATCAATAAGAGAATTTGTGACCTTGATTCAGGATTTAAGGATTCAAGATCAAAATCAAACAAAGCCTTCACTTATTTACGATAAAGCACTTCATGAGTCAGGTTACTTAGCTTTCTTAAAGGCCAATAAAGACTATGAAACATTGGCACGTATTGAGAACTTAGAAGAACTTGGAAATGCTATTAAGCAGTTTGAAGAGTCTGCTCCTGTGCCAACGTTAACAGGATTTCTAGAGACAATTACTCTTGATACTTCTTCAGAGCAAGATGAAGATGCCCAGGCGATGCAGGGGGAAGTTTCGCTCATGACTGTTCATGGCGCCAAGGGATTAGAGTTTCCTTACGCTTTTATTGTTGGGGCTGAAGAGAATGTATTTCCGAGCTACAAAAGTGTTGAAAGCGGAGAAATGGGGCTCGAAGAAGAACG
>JAKLJM010000048.1 GCA_023151145.1 Bacteriovoracaceae bacterium
GTATTGTTTTAAAAAATTTTCATCTAATTCCTCATCAAGAGGGCGAATTAATCCCATCGTGGCAAAAGGCCCAACCTGATCACTAGGACCATATATAAGCTCTGGCCCACTCCCCGCCATGGCTGATGATTGGAAAGCAGATCTTAATTCCTCAGTTTCTCTATAAGTAATATTAACTTTTATATTGGGATTTTCTTTTTCAAAATCATCAACAATTGTTTTTAGCACTTCTCTATGGGAATAGATCATTTGATGCCAAAGTTGAATCGTTAATTTTTCTTCACTGGAAAAAGTATTTAGTGATAAAAAAATGAAGAGATAAAAAATCCAAGACTTCATTACTTAGCCCCTTTTTGATTAGGAACTAAAACAACAATAGTCCGTGCAGGGACCTTTGCTTGACCTGGCGACAATGAAAAACTCATCAATTCCAGATCAACTTTTTCATTAAGTTCTGGATGCAGTTTATATGAATTTAAAAATAATGGATGAGAAAAGCTTAATTCATAGCGATTTGCATTGATCAAAACAATCATTTCTTCCAAATTGTTTTTCATGGTCAAAGCAATAAATCCCGGTATTGCATATGAATCATTATCTATAAAATTCAGCGAACTTTGAACTTCGACTGCATTTTTAAAACCAAACAAACGTGAATTGCTTCTAATTTTTAAAAAGGCTTTGAATATTTTTAAATTTTCTAAAATTTCTTTTTTCGTAATTTGTGTTTTCGGATCACTTAAGCGTGGATACCAAAAAGACCATTCACTGTAGTTTTTAAAACTTGGTGGCAGACCACTGGCCCAATTATTTGTTTCGTAATCAAATCGTATCTGGTTAAACCAATCACCAGAGTCATATGAATCAGTATCACCTGATTTCGATCTTAATATTTCAGAACCGCCTTCGATAAAAGGAACTCCTTGTGAAAGAAGAGTCATTCCGAGAGCAAGTGCGACCATTCTTTGTTTATCTTTGGCGGAAGTTAAACCAGGATTTCTTCCAAAAGCATAAAAAGGTGATTTTGCCATAACGGCATCATAGAGTGAGTATCCGTCGTGCGCAGAAACATAGTTCACTGTTTCTTCGGTTGTCTTTGAGTATGCAGTTCTCGCTCCTCTGAAGAAAAAGTCAGAGGATTTAATTTCATCTCCAACAAAATTTTTATAACGATAGTCTCGTAAGTTTCCGGCAAGGCCAATTTTCACAACATCACCTAACATTAACAACTTTTCTCGTTGTTGATTTAAATCTGTTGGCGTATTTCTATTGGCTATTTCATGATTAAAATCACTAAACAGTCCTGTGGCAAATCCTTGATCTGAAATTTCTTTATGATCAGTAGTGCCGCCTCTTATTGCATCTCGAAATCGATCGTTGAATAACCCAATTCCTGCACCGTAAGAATTCTCTTGCACAAATGCATCATTGTTTGGCTTAGAGAGTAAAGAACCAAAATTCCATCCCTCTCCATAAAGATATAATTCTTTTCCATCAACTCCATCACTTAAAAGAGTCAACTTCGAAAGCTCGTCTTTAATTTTTAACATGGTCTTTCTAGAATGAAAGGACATAAGATCAAACCTGAAGCCGTCTACTTTATAGGTCTTGGCCCAATAAACAAGAGAATCGATCATCAGTTTTTCCATCATTTTATTCTCTGTAGCAGTGTCTGCACAGCATGAGGAGTTATGAACTTGTCCGTAATCATTAAGTCGATAGTAGTACAAAGGAACAATTTTATTTAAGACTGAAAAACGATCTGATCCTGATGAGTATGTGTGATTGAACACGACATCAACGATGAGTCTCAATCCCGTTGCATTTAATTTCTGAACCATTTGTCTGAACTCTAATATTCTAGACTCTCCATTAGGTTCAACTGCGTAACTACCTTCTGGTACAAAATAGTGATAAGGGTCGTAGCCCCAATTATAATCATCATTATGTCGAATACTGTTTAGCTCTGCCTGAGGTTTATCACTTCCTCCATCTTGAAGCTTCACAGTCAAATCCATTTTAAAATTTTCTTCTTTTTTTTCATTTACTGATGAAAAATCATTAACTGGTAAGAGATGTAAGTGAGTTAGCCCATTTTGTGCCAAATCTTTTAAGTGCCAATAAGCCTTCGAGCGCTGATCAACTAAACCTAAAAAAGTGCCTTTCAAGCTTTCTGGAAGGGTTGAATCCCCAGCGGTTAAATCACGTAAATGACTCTCATAAAGAATTGGTGTTTTATATTTTGGTTTAATTAAATTTCGCCATTGGCTTGGTTGTAATTTACTGCTTTCAGGATTGATAATTTGCGATTTTGTAGAATTAACAGATAGTGAATATGAATAAGGGTCTGTGACAAGGTAATTTTCTAGTTGATTTGTTTCTGGTTGAAAAACGTCTATCTGATAGAGGTAATATTTTCCAAGGTTATCAACATCTAGTTCTGCTTCCCATACTCCACCAGATTTTTTATTTAAATTAAACTGATTACTTATTTCCTTATCATCACCTTGATTATAAATATTGAGTTTTACTCCAAGAGCTGTTGGGGCCCAAAGTTTAAATTTAATTTTTTTTGCTACAGAGAAATCTAATCCCAATTTACCATCATAATAAAAGTGCTGATCTAAAAGTTCTGCTAACTGAATAGAAGTTTCATCTACTACTTCATCAAATCTTTTCGTCACTACTTTTAAGTTACCTACCACCAATCTAGATAATTGGTCTTTATCTAGACTTGGTACTTTTAAGAAGACTCTGTTTGCGTACGATCTGTAAGGTTTAATAGGAAATTCTAATTTCTGAGTGTCGTTCACTAAAAAATAGGAAAGCACTTCATTAACGGAAATACCATCATTCAACACCAGCTGAATTTCACTAGTTTCTTTCCACGTTGCCCGTGCCGGATATTGCAAAAGGTTTTTTTTCATTCCTGCATTTAGAGGACATATCAATAGGATCGAAACCAATACGGCGTAAAAGAATCTCATGAACGAACCTCTTTGAGTATTGAGAATGCCTCACCAATTTCAGGTTTACTAGAAAACTCCTCTAACTTAAGAGAATATTTTTTTCTCCAATTTGGATACTCCTTCCATGTGCCGGGAATATTCTGCGGGCGAGTTTCATCCATTAAATCCTCTAGGTTGAGGACAAAATACTTCCCCTTACTTTTAGCTATTTCCGAAATAATATTCACGGTGAACTTGTTTTGAGAAAATTGACTTTCCCAGTTTTTTACTTGCTCACTTCTTTCTTTTTCAAATTTTATTCGATAGTCATGACTTAAAATTTTCAATGATTCAACTAACGCCAAATCGGTTCCCTCTCTAAAGGATTTTAACATCGGCATATCGTGAGTATTTATGCATAAAAGTGCATTTCGTGGAATTGCCTCAAACGCTTCTTTGGGGCTTCTCCAAGTTTCACATTGTAAAACCCACATTCCATTTAAATCTCTTTCTTTAATAATTTTATCAACTGCCGCTGGAACAGTTCCTAAGTTTTCGCCAATTAAATCTACGCCCAAGCGATGTGCCTCGATGATTACCACGGCAAAAAGATCTTCAAGTGGAAACCTTAGATACACGCCTTCATTCCCACTAAATTTCTTCGGTACACTATAAATTCTAAATAGCCCCATAATGTGATCAAGACGAAGGATTTTGCTATATTTCAAATGATGTTTTAAACTTTTTCTAAAATACTGATAGGAATCTTTAATCATCTCTTCTGGATGAAATGCTGGAAAACCCCAATCTTGCCCTAAAGCAAAGACTGGCTCAGGAGGAGCCCCAACAGAGACTTCTCCAAAAAACACATTTCTCATTTCTTTATAATCAAACCCCGAATCATTTACCCCTACTGGGTAATCCATATATAGACCTACTCCCGTCTCGTGTTGAAAGTTTTTAAGAGCTTGATTCATTTCATACTGAACAAAGCAATGAAAATTTTGTTCATCTTCTGACGACGCTCTAAATTTTGCATAAGAAAAGATCTCAGGATTTTCTTTGGTAAAATTGAGATAAGATTGATCCTTATCTAGTTTCTGTTGAAAAAATCTTTTAGATAACTCAAGTAGGATTTCCTTTTTTACTTGATAAACTTTGAAGTAATCAACGAAATCGAGTTCTCTTAATGTTTTTAACTTATCCTGAAAATCCACTGAACTAATTTTTTGCTTAAGATCATTTACCTGATATCTTTCAACTAATTCTTCCACATCTAAATAAATCTCATTCCAAAATAGCCGTGAAAGCGAAGAGTACGGACTAGGATCACAATCCTCGTAATCAAAATTAGAGGCCAACATCGGAAGCATCCCCATCCACTCTGCTCCGTATTTCTTAATCATTTTCGCTAAGCTTTTTAATTCTTTAAAACTTCCTATTCCCCAATCGTTTTCAGTCCTAAGAGCATAGAGCGGTACAAAGGGGCCCCAGGATTTACTTTGATCTTTAATAATTTTTTCAGGAGCTGAAATTATTAAACTAGTCACCACTTCATTATCTAAATTTAAATTTAAATAAAAGTATCCCACTTCTAAATGTTCTTTAAGTTGAACGACGGACTTAAAACCAGATTCAATTTTTTGTGTTTTTTTAATTATCAAACTAACTTTGGACTTTTGCTGATTATCTAAATTCACTAATTCTTGAAAATTATTTTCTGCTATAGGTGCTTTAGTATAGATGATAAAACTATTTCTTTTACCATTCCAAAAAACCAAGCTTTTTGGAGATTTTAACTGCCAACGTTCGTTTAATTTTGATTGCCATAATTTTTCTAAGTCAGCATCGTTAACAATTTTACTTTTATTTAAATCTTCAAGTAATTTAATTAAAGTTTTTTCAGGTGACCAAACCATTTCCCCATTCACATTTTTATAAGAACATTGCAAATGATGAGCACGAGCCACTGCGCGAAGAAGGGATTTTTTCATAGATAATTCCTGAGTAAAAAAAGTAGCTCATTCTTATACTTTAAGGATATTATGGTCAAAGAAAATTATTGATTTCCAATATTTCAAATTCTTACTTTTTCAGAGGCAAATGATGAAAAAAATTATATTTTTTGCGACTATTTTTTTAACTATAAACACGTATTCAGTGCCTACGAATTTTCATGGATATTTACGTTCGGGCGTAGGGAATGACTTATCTAGTAACAAACAGAAGTGTTTTAATAATCCAGGTTCACAAGGTAATGAATTTAGGTTGGCAAATGAGTGCTCAACCTATGGAGAGACCACTTTTCTCTTTAACTTTACTGACACAACACAGAGCACCAACCAAGAAGGCCAAAGCTTCAAAGTTCAGACAACCTTAGCTTTTTTTCCAGAGAACAATACTCAGTATGGTGATGAGGCCACAAAAAATGATGTCGATATTGTTGAAACCTTTTTCCAGGCCAAAAATCTAGAGGGCTTACCCTATACCTATTGGGTAGGGAAACGATTTTATCGTGATGTTGATATACATATGAATGATTTTTACTATTTCGCAGCAATGAATGGAGTTGGCGCAGGAGTAACAGACATTCCCCTTTTTTCTGGAAATTTTTCGTTAGCTTATCTTCAAGAGACAATGAAAAGCGATACTTCTAGTGATCAACTTACAAAATCCTACGTTGACTTACGTTTATTAAATGTGGGTATTAATGACAATAATTTTCTCAATTTTTGGTTTGCTCTGGGCAAAGCTTCCGATGGTAAGATTGACAATAAAACATATGAAAAGGTTTCAGGTGGAGCATATGGATTTAGATTGAGAACCAACTTACAAAGCGGATTTAATGATTTTGCTCTCATTTATGGAAATGGACTATTATCAACTTTAAACGTGTACGATAATGGCGAATTAACAGCAACGAAAAACAATGATGATAAATACCGCATTCGAATAGTTGAAAGTTTCACATCTAAATTTTCTGATAAACTAGAAATACATTCTGCACTTACTTTTGAACAACGTAATACTGGAGATCTTGAGTCTAATTGGCTTAGCTTTGGAGTAAGGCCGATGTATGTTATTAATAAAAATCTGCGCTGGGTAAATCAATTAGGTTATTCACGAGTTGAAAATCAATTAAAAACAAATATCCTTACGAGAGCAACTACTGCCTTAGAAATTGCTCCTAATGAATCTATCTGGGCAAGACCCGTCATCCGACTCTTCCTTTCTGAAACAACTTGGAACAAAAGTAATCAAAGTGATTTTGGTGGTAAAAGAAATTCCCATTCACTTGGAGCACAAGGAGAAGCTTGGTTTTAATACCTGACCATTGCTCTTTTACATTCTTAAAATTCTCCCTCTAGACCCAAATTACAGCCTCTTTTATACTTAGAGTATGAAAGAAAAATTTTATATTGGTGTCGATGGTGGTGGCTCTGGAACGCGCGTTCTGGTGGCCGACGAAAATTTGAATATTATCTCCAGTGCAAAGGGGCCTCCTTCTGCTCTTGGACAAGGTATAGAAAAAGCTTGGAAGTCTATTTTGGAAACAATTGCGTTGGCATTCACCAATGTAAATACCAATGTCCCCATGCTTTCTGAAATTGCTATTGGTCTTGGTTTATCCGGTGTGAATAATGTTTTATGGAAAAACGAATTCATGCTCAGAAATCCTGGTTTTAAAAACATTATTGTTGATACAGATGGCTTTACCACTCTCTTAGGTGCTTTCAATCACCATCCTGGTGTTATCGTGGCTATTGGCACTGGCAGCGTTGGTGTGGTTTATAAAAAAAATGGTGAAAGACAAAGTGTTTCAGGTTGGGGATATCCTGCAGGAGATGAAGCCAGCGGAGCATGGCTTGGACTTCTCGCCTCTTCCATTACTCAAAAATGTTTAGACGGTAGACGTCCAATGTCTCCATTAGCAGAAGAGGTTTTAAAATATTGTGCTGATGAAGGAAAAGATTTTTTAACCTGGCTTGGAGATGCAAATCAAAATACTTTCGCCAAACTTGCTCCGTTAGTTTTTAAAGTTAAAGATCGCGATCCTCAAGCTATGGAACTCTTATCTAACGCCGGAATGGAAATAACTGAAATGGTGCTTGCTCTTGACCCACAACTTGAACTTCCGCTCTCAATATGTGGCAGATTAGGTGAAGAGTTAATTGATTATCTTCCTCCTAATATAAAATCACGTCACCAAAAAGCTCATGGTGATTCTGCACACGGTGCGCTTCTCATGATTTTTGAACAAATGAAAAAAGGTAACAAATGAGTAACCAACACATCCAAGGAACAATTCTCGCAGGGGGAGAATGGATTAAAGGAGAAATGATTTTCAATGAAAAAATCATTTCGATTGCAGGAGAAGTTGTAAGTGCTCCGCAAGCTGGCTCCCCCATCATCCTTCCTGGCTTCATTGATCTGCATGTTCATGGTGCAGGAGGAGCGGATGTTATGGATGCTCAAAATAGTTTTGAAAAAATTGCCAAGACACTAGCTAAACATGGCACAACATCGCTTTTAGCAACAACAATGACTGCTGAAAAAAATGAAATTGAAAAAGCTATTCATGATTTAAAACCTTACTACCATACTCGTTCGCTACAATCATCTCGTCTCTTAGGAATTCACTTAGAAGGTCCTTTTATAAATGAAAATAGAAAAGGTGCACATCCTGAAAAAATGCGTGAAGCTACTAAAACAGAAATTTAGCATTTAAATTCCTTAGTTCCTATTAAAATCATCACTATTGCTCCTGAAATTTTTCATCACCTTGATCTCATTCAAGAATTACAAAATATGTTCATCTTTCAAATTGGCCATACCAATGCGACTTATGAACAAACTAAATCTGCCCTTAATCATGGCGCAAAAAGCTTCACTCACCTGTTTAATGCCATGTCAGCCCTTCATCACCGCGAACCTGGGACGGTTGGTGCCGCCTTACTTCATGCAGAGTATGCAGAACTGATTCCAGATTTATTACATGTTCATCCTGCCGCCATTCAATTGGCCTTAAAAAATATTCCTCACCTTTATTTTGTCAGTGATGCCACAGCTGCCACCGGCATGCCTGATGGTGAGTATCAACTCGGCTCTCAAAGAGTAGAAAAATGTATGGGGGGGGTAAGACTAAAAGATGGAACTTTAGCTGGCAGTTCACTTACATTAGATGCGGCTTTAAGAAATCTAGTCTCCATTGGTATTGATTTAAAAGATATTTCCCATCGACTATCCGGAATACCTGCTAAACTTATCAACGTTCACGACCGTGGCGTTCTTCAGCAAGGAAATTTTGCAGACTTTGTCATTCTTGATCACAACTTACATATCCACTCGGTCGTTATTGAAGGAGAAATGGTTTGAAAACCCAAATGTATAAAGAAGCCATTGAAGCTTCAGCCCAAGTAGCAATTCAGTATATGGATCAAAAAGATCGTTTCATTGAAATTGCTCATAAAATTCGTACCTATTCACCGGAACACCTAGTTACCACAGCAAGAGGAAGCTCTGATCATGCTGCAAGCTTTTTAAATTTTTTAACCATGCAACATTTAGGAATTTTATCTACAAGTCTTCCTATGTCATTAGTGACTTTATATCAAGCACCACTAAGAGCTCAAAAAACATTATGTGTAGGAGTTTCACAATCGGGAGCCAGCCCAGATGTCCGATCTCCCATTAAATATTTTAAAGATCACGGTGGATTAACTTTAAGCTTAGTGAACGTGGAAAACTCTCCTCTCTTTAATGAATCTGAAATGGCTATTGGCTTAAAGGCTGGAGAAGAAAAAGCGGTTGCTGCCACAAAAAGTTTTATCACTTCTTTATCGGCTATTTATTCATTAGTAGCTCACTGGAAAAACGATCCTGCTCTAATCAATGAAATTTCTGAACTCCCACGTTTACTTGAACGAGCACAAAAAATCTCATGGACTCCTTTTATAGATAAACTCATTAACACTGATAAAATCATGGTCGTAGGTCGTGGTCCTGGATTAAGCTTAGCACTAGAAGCAGGATTAAAATTTAAAGAGACATGCCAAATTCAAGCTGAGGCTTTTAGTTCAGCAGAAATCAAACACGGTCCTCAAGCTTTAATCGATAAAGGGTATACGATTCTCATTTTCGCTACTTCTGGCCCCATCATGACTGATCTTCTTCGCCTAGCAGAAGACTACAAAGCTCGTGGAGCTAACGTTATTTTAGCAGCACCAAGTTACGTAAAAGAAAAAGATTTAGAAATTATTAGTACAAAAAATTCTGAGCTTGAAGTTTTAACAGCTATTCAAACATTTTATTTGGCCATTTCTGAGCTCTCAACGGCTCGCGGTTTAAATCCTGATGCACCAAAATTTCTCAACAAAGTTACAACTACGCTATAACTAAAACATGGTCAGTATCATTATCGGTGATACTGGCCAATACATCAAAAGCGACAACCAATAAAAAATCCCATAACGAAGATCATCCGCGGCAAGAGGAATCTTGCCATCAAAACTCACATAATGTGGATAAAGATGAGTAAGTTTTCCAAGTTCAACTTTGCTGACAATACTGTAATGTTCTCCCATGTCAGCATGAGAAATATTAATGTCATCAATTCTTAACTTTGTTCCGCTCTTTAACACTTCCCACTTACTTGCTCCTCCTATATTGGAACTATTGCAATCTTTGGTGTTTTTCATATCCATAGCAAGAACAAACTCCTCCTCTCCTCCATATTTAGTAAGACATAAGTCTTGTAAGGTAATTACTTCTCTACCAATGGAATTTAGAAAGAATTCTATTTTGTATAAACGAAGCGAATAAACTGAAGCGACAATGAATAATGAAACGATCCCTGCAATTAAATAAGTGCCGCGCTTTTTATACACTAAATAAAGGATGATGAATAAAAAAGGAGTTGCTGGAAAAATTCCGAACGCACCCAAATTCACTGCCCCTGCCAATAAAAAAATAAAACTAATAACAAATAAAAAAATCTGCACTCATTCTCCTAAATATAACTTATCTAAGTTTAGGCGAATTCCTAATTTATCTCAACGTTTTCCGCCAAAAATGAGTTAATTCAGCCAATTACTTTTAAGCACAATCACAAAACAAACTAATTTAGAAAATCATCAACTCGTTTTTTTACATGCACTATCAACTCATATCGTTTTGGAGGCATGGACAAATTTCGTCCATGGATCGTTCCGATTGGTTTAGCATTTATGGTTAACAACCCACCATCAAACACTACATCATATCTAGATGTGGGTTACCACATGGGCGCAGGGGCAGAGTACATGATTCATGAAAGACTCTCACTAGGTGCAGACGTTCGTCATACTTCTGGAAGTGGTGACCCTGGACTTAAAATGAAATACACTTCATACGCTGGGTATTTAGGGATCAATTTCTAGACCAAAAAAAAGGGGAAGTTAAACTGATCTGTACCCTTTAAAAAGAACAGTTTAAAAAACAAGATTCATGTTAGCCCCTGCTTCTGCAGGGGTTTTTCTTTTTAACCCCCACTGAGGTCTTTCGTCATTATAATATTTGATATATCTATCAATTTCTTTTACTA
>JAKLJM010000049.1 GCA_023151145.1 Bacteriovoracaceae bacterium
CAAACCATTTCTTTTGGATCAAAACTTTTTTCCGGGTGTGGGAAATTATATCGCTTCAGAAATCTGTGCACGGGGGGGAATTTTACCAACGAGAACATGCGGAAGCCTATCGTCCGCTGAGATCCTAAAGACCTATAACGCCTTTAAAACCGTTTTAGATCAAGCGCTCGATACAGGTGGCACAACCTTTGGTGGAGGTTATCGCGACACCACTGGCTCCAAAGGAGAAGGGGTAAAAAACTTAGTGGTTTTTTATCAAGAGTATTGCCAGATGTGTTTAAAAGAAAATATCAAAACCAAAGTCATCAAAACCATCATGAACACTCGTGGAACGTATCATTGTCCACGTTGCCAAAACTAGAATTTTAAAAAAGCACTTACAACTTTTTTTGGCAGCAAATTCTTGAGAAAACCTCAATTTAAATGAATTTCTTTGGGCCAAAACTTTCTAAATATTTGATTGCTCGACTTGAGAAAAACTTTTTTTTAAACCAGCTCATTTTTTCTTAGAATCATCTGCATATGAAAATTGCACATGTAAATAGTTACGATACTTCAAACACAAAACGCTATAAAGACTTCCACGAAATCCAGGAGGATTTAAATGAAGTCGCACGAGTTGAGTCTAAAGCACGCGACGTTAGAAACGCAGAAAAGGTGATTGAATTTAAATTTCAAGATGAAGTGAACAAAGAAAAACGAGCGCTATATAACCCGCCCTTACATGTAGCTTTACAAAATGAAATGCTCAAACGTTTAAATGTCTTTTAGATGATATTGAGTTTGTTGTAGGAATTTGTTCGCCAAGTAGGTGGCTCAGTTCCCGTTTCTTTAATAAAATCTGTTTCTCTTCGTATTCGCTCGATATCTTGAGCCGTTTTCATAATGGCACTCGTATCATTTTGGGCCAGAAGATGTTTTGCGTCCTCTATTTTTGAATTAAGAGTCGAGTGCATGGAATACTGATCATTTAAGTTTTTCTTATCATGTTTTTTGAGATGATAATTGGTAAAACTTGGAGGATCATGGATAAATTGCTTTGAACCGATTTGTGAGATTTTCATTCTGGTATTATAGCCCTTTTAATAAGTTATCCCTAATCCCGACCAAACCCCTTAATACCCCGTAAAAAGCCTGCCAAATTTGACCAAAAACTTGGGTGTTTTAGTTGGCAAAGGGGTAATTCTGCCTAAGCTTGAAAGCCCTATCATTTTTCGCTCTAATTAAAGTATGAAAAAATTAAAATCTACCACCATTCTCCCTACTCTTCTTTTAACTTGTATAATTGGGGGAATGTCCTCTGTGCATGCATTCGGCGAAGGAACCTATCAAGTTATCATTCGTAAACAACAAGAAAAACAGCAAAGCCGCTGGTCTTTATTAGACTGGATGAATACCAAAAAGAAAATGTCGCTAATGGATCAATGGTTGGCCCTCAACAGCTCAGTAAATCATTTTGAATTCGCTCTCTTTGGAGCACAAACAAAAACAGATCGAGTTAATACTTACGATACTCTTTCGGAAACAAAATCAGGTTTTCAAGCAGGGCTTTCTTTATATTATAAAATTTTTGGACTTGAAGGCGCGATTGAAGAAGTAGAACATACTCTGCGTGAAAAAAATTATAGTTTAGGTTTAAGGGTGTTTGGAAAATCTGATCAAGGACCAAACATAAAAGTTCTCTACGGCCAATCACAGATGTTTGATTACTCTCAAAATGAAAAAATCACTCCCAATACTTTTGGGGGAAAGTCGACAATTTATCTGGCGCCTTTTTTAGGACTAGAAGGAAATTATCAAAAGTATTTGACTGAGAATTTTAAAAACAGCACCACTGAATTAAGTGGTGAAAAAATTGGTTACGGTGCTTTTTTAGAAATGTCTTTTTTAAGATTATATTTTCTACAAGAGAAGCGCTCTTTATATTACAAATCTTCGACCACACAATCTAAAAGAAGTTTTGATTCTACTACACTGGGAGCGAAACTCTTTTTCTAATAATAAAGACCAAACTCCGTATACACAATATCGTTTGAACGATAATAACTCCAATAGGAATCATTACGAGGAGCTTTGAGAGTTTCAATTCCTAGTGCACAAGTGACTTTTCTTAAATACTCATATTTTAATTCTGCTTTTATTACATTGTCCGTTCGATCAAGATCGTATTTCCAATTAAGCATCAGAGAATATTTATCAGAAAGATTGATATCTGCTTTTGCTCCAAAGGCCCTTTTCCATTTTATGGCATCTGAATAAAAATCATCTGAGCCTCGAACATTATCACTTAAGAGATGGATATAGTTTAAGGACAAAGCATATTTTCCACGGTCAAAATTTAAACTAAAATGCGAATAGGCTTCGCGATCATAACGAGGCTTAATACTAAAATATTCTGATTCAAATTCTTGGCGACCGTTTTCGATACTGATGAGATTAATATCTTTCCCTAATTTGGCGTTAGGATCAACATAAGACAATCCCCCTAAAGCCCTAGTGTTTCCCATCCAGTGTTGCCACAAGATTCCATAATAGGCATGATGATTAATGGTGGGATTGGCGGTTACCACTACCTTATCTAAGGCAGGATCATAGGCCGCCGATGCATTTATACGCAAACGATTTTCTGGTTTATAAAGAGCAAAGGCCGAAAACCATCCTTTACTGTAGTGGTAGCGAGCATTAAGTCCTAATGACTTATTAAAAAGAATTTTAGAATAATCGATATCTGAAATTTTATAATAAATAGGAATGACTCGAGCATTATATAAAGTTCTTGTTGGTGGTAGTCGAACCCAATCACTTTTGGCGCGTACTTCCCCATTTTTCATTTCAATACTTGGATTCAAGGCCGGCACAAACATATACGAAACCAGTGCCTCAACTTCAATATCCCCCATCTGACGACGAATAAAAAATCCTGTAATCCCTTCTTCTTCATCACTTAATAACGAAAAGGCTTGTGAGGCATTCAAATATCCTAAGCCCCAATAAGCTTCGTTTTGATTCCAATCTAGAATTCGACGTCCCAAATGAAAGGTATTTTCGCCACGATGATACTCCAAGTAAGCTTCTTGTAGGGAGTAAGCGAAATCGTTGTTGTCTTGAAAATAAAGCCTGACATCACCTTCAAAATAGCTATCAAAATTATCTGTTGGAGGTCTAGATTTAAGACTTAGATTGAGCCAATCACCGGAATCTGATCGATAGGCTGGATCATTTAGGCGTAGGTATTTTTCATAGGAAATGGTTCCCTCAACTGCGTAGATGGCAGTCAATGGAAAAAAGGCCAACAAAAGCCCACAGAATCCTAATAAAATCCCAATAATCTGGGGTGTTTTCTTCATAGTTTCATCCAAAATGTCCAATACTTAGACAGTAAATTATGACCTAAAAAAACACACAATGTAAAATACTCTCGTTTGCCGCGTTTTACCTTTATTTGTGTCCCAAAAGACTCTATAAATTTAATAATGATGAAATACAACATAACTCATTTATTTAAGTACTCGCTTTTAGGTATCGCTGCTGCAACTTTGTTTAGCTGTGGTTTCACTAATGATAAGCCAGTTGAAAATCAAAACGTTTATCAAGCCGATCAATTACAAAGTACATGTAAAGTAGATGGGAATAAACTTAAAGAGTTTACGCGTTTAGTGATTCCTGATGAGATTAGCTGTATTGAGAAAAGCTTACAGCAATATTTACAGCTAGTTAAAACCAAAAATCCAAATTCCATCAATGAAGCAGAATTGAATCTTTTTATTACTCGCTTTTTTTCTAATCAAAGCCGCGAACTAATCGATGGTATGAGTGTGTTGTTTGAAACCAATATGCTTTTACTGCGTGATGAACAAAATGAAATCTCGCGCGAAAACCTGCCAGTACTTTTTGAACTTTTACGTGAATCAAACGTTAAAATTGTTCGCATAAATGAAATCTTAGACCGTTTATCTGAAACTAAAAAATTAAGCTTTGATCATCCAAAGAAGATTTCACGTCTTGAAATTGAAATTGAAAAGTTTAATGATGAAATCAAAGATCTTTCAGAAAAAATCGTTACTCGACTTGAATCAAGAAATCGCCCAATTCAAAGTGTCATCCTTTATAAATATTTAAATGAAACAGTTAAAAAAATTGGTGCGGACTCTATTAACACTGAAGACATTGAGAATACGATTTTCTTAAAAGCTTTAATTGTTGGTGGTGATAAAGAAATCATTAACTCTGAAGAAGCCAAGGCCCTCATCCGTAAACTTCCAGCGATCTTAGACATTTGGGCCAATATTAACTATTTTACTCGCGATCTTTTTAAAAACACTCAAGCCTATGCAAACTTTTTAAAAGACAATATTAAAAAAATTGAAAAAAATGTTATTGCTAACCACAAAACTCAAGTAGAACTCATCACTGAAAAAGAAATCGAATTTTTCATTAAGAAAATTTTTAACAAAGATGACCTACATAAAAATATTGAGACATTTTGGATTGCTAAGTTTTTACTTCTAGGTGGAGACGATAATCACGTGACAAACCTAGAGGCTCAAGAACTAGTCACGAAAGTTCCACACATCATTGATATTTGGGCCATGTACCAAGATAATCCCGAAGAAAATTTTAAAACCAAAAAAGCGTATTATTCTTTTTTAGGTTCTTTAGTAGAAATCGCTGACCAAAAATTGATCCACAAAGACTTAAAAGATCGAGTGATCTTATCGAATGAAAAAATTCAATCTCTTGCTAAACAATTTTTAAAGAAAGATATAGCTTTAGAAGACTTAAAGCTTTTGATGAGATTAAAACTCATTATTACTGGATCAAATCAAGAATTATCAGTAAGCGATATTCAAGACCTTTTAAAGAAAATCCCACTCTTTTTCGAACAATATGGTGAATTACTTGATCATCCAGTTGATAGTTTTGGAACGAAATCTGAATACGCTCAGTTTTTAAATCGTAAAATTGAATGGATGAAACGAATTGTTTTAAGTAAAAAGATTCCTAATACTGACGATATTCTATTAACAAATAACGAATTAAAAATTATTGCGGATTATGTATTAAATGATCCCCAAACACTTAAAGATCAAAGCTTAACAGAAGAAGAATTTGAAACACTTTTAAGCCTAAAGAAAATGATTCTAGGTCAAGGACTAGATAACCTTACTTTAAAAGAATTCCAAACGTTGCTAAATAAAACGAACTCTCTGGTGACGGCATGGGGTAATGCTGTCGACTTAGCCAAACTTAAATTTAGCGACAAAACTGAATACGCAAAAAAATTAATCGACACCGTAAGAATGGTCACTAATACTGTTATTTGGAACCAAGAGAACTTTGAAGTTATTAACACCGATAAATTAGTGTCACTGATTCGCGGCTTCATTACAGATCCAGATCTAGATATCGATTCTTTTGTTCCATCTCTTCAATCATTAAAAACCAAACTTATTGGTGGCGATAAAGATAGCTATGAATTAAAAGATATCAAAACCTTGTTTAATATCGTTAATGATTTCGCTGATCATTTCTTTTACGATAATTATATGTACGATCAGTACCGCCAGTCTTTTGAATCTATTCGCGGACCAGTTCGTCTAAATCCTCCACCACATTATCCCATTATGGATCAATACTTTTCAGCTGCTAGAAAAGAAGCACTTTATTTAGATTTTAAATTGGTGGCGGAAAACTTTAAGTACTTTAGAAATGAAACTGATCTTATTCAAAACTACTCATTTGAGTTTGTTAGAAATAAATATGGATTCGTCGAAGTTTCTGTTCTTAAGTTTTTATCCAATAAATTAGCCTTGGCTTACGGCCATAAAGCACCTAATGGTGTAAACCAAGTTAATATTGAAGAATTTGAAAAATTTCTTTTGGCCATGAAGCCCATCTTAGAAGAATTCAAACTCTGGTCACCAAAATTTCAAACTTTTGCAAGAAACTCTATTCTTCTTGCCGACCTTTTCCAAAATCAATCTAATGGGGATTTTGAAATCAATTCACTTGAAACAGCTGAGTATCTATCAATGATTCTTTCTGCGGTAGAAATTAAAGCAAAATTCGAGCAAGAATTAGTAAAAGTTTGTCGTAACTTGAGTCCAAACTCTGAAGAGCCAACTTACTCAGAACCGTGTTTTAAAGAGCATTATTTTGATATCTTTTTAAACAAATTAAACCTCGCTCGTTATTTCCCACGCCTTACGGAATATGTGAAAACTTCACCGCGTAATGAATACCAAGATTACTTAAAAGGTGTGGTTGGATTCGCTCGCGATGTGGATAGTGCCACGATCCCAGTCAATGGCCGAGATATCACATTAGTTGTGGGTGCGATGTTAAATATTGAAACAACGTTTTTAAGATTTGATACCAACAGAAACAATGTCATCTCAACAACTGAGTTAGAACAAGCTTTTAAAATTTATGAAAATGCGATTATCGCCGTTGCTAAATTAAAACCAGAACAAGTGAAGTTCTCAAAAAGTATCTTTTTTTATATGGTCATTAATATGCAAGTACCTAAGACAGGTACAATTTTAGAAGATGCTTCATTTTACTTGTTCCACAAATGTATTGAATCACCTTTATGTAGAAGTGCTCGATACGAGCCAATTGAAGCCAAACGCTTAAACATCGGAATGCTTCTGTATTATTTAGTGAATTTACCACAATAGATTAATATTCAATTAATAGAGGTCGCTTACCTTTAGAATTTCGAGCGATCTCTTCATTGAATTGATCACGGGTCTTTAAATACTTCATAAAATCTTTTTCCCCCAACATGTCTTTTAACTTCTTGAGGTACTTATCATTGATGAGCTGTTCGCGTTTTGTTTGATCTTCTGAAAGAGAGTAACTATAGTTTTTTCCGTATTTTTTTTCCATCAGCTTATGAAACTCTTCATAAACATCCATTTTCTCTCTTTCACAATCTTCTCGAAAAACTAAATAGACATCAAACATTTTTGGTTTGGGAAAGACTTTTTGCACTTCTTTTATCCAGGCATTTTCTAATTGATCAAATTCGGCAAATTCTTTTTCCGATTCTTTGTCATCAAGAGTTTCTGCGGAATTAACTTTTTCACTTTCTGCAATTAATTTTTCTTTTTGATCATTTGAAAGATCCTCTTGTGAAAGACTTTTTGCACTTTGAGGGAGACCATCTTGGTTTTTTAGTTTTACCGAACTAGATGATTCAGTAGATGTTTCTAAAGAAGATCTGGTAAAGACTCCTTCTTTAAAAAAATAATAATAATTAAAGACAGCCGCCACTGCTAAAAATATAACGACCAAGCCCCATTTATTTTTAGTCACGTTTCATATTCTCCATCTGAAGATCAACGGTCACATCTTTATGTGTACGCAGCATGTGATAAGCCTCTTGTAGATCATCAATTTTTTTGCCAGTTAGACGAATTTTCTCATCTAGAATTGAAGCCTGAACTTTTAAGCCTGAATCCTTCAAGAGTTTTACAATGGATTTTGCCATGTCTTTTTCCAGACCATTTTTTAAGAGAATTTGCTGCTTAAGCATCTTATGGCCTGAAGGTTCAATTTTTTGAGGGTCAATGCAGCGCTGCCCTATTTTTCTCTTCACCATTTGATTTCGAAGAATCTCTAAAGCTGCTTTCATCTTCATTTCGTCTTCAGCTTTTAACTCGATCATTTTATCATCTTTTAACTCTAGAGAGGTTTCACTACCTTTAAAGTCATAGCGCCCTGTAATCTCTTTTTGGGCCATCTGTAGGGCGTTTTTCATTTCCATCATGTCGGTTTTTGAAACTAAATCAAAAGAAGGCATCTCGAGCTCCGTAAATCAATTATGTTAAAGGAGAAAAAATTTCATTACTTTAAAAAATAGACTTTTTTGACTATAATTTAAAGCCTAACTCTCCTAGGCTACACAATATTTTTAAATGTTAAAAGGATCACCATGTCTTCTGCTGAAAATTCTTTAGAACTTATCTCCTTTGATGGCGAAATCATGGTGGTGGATAGTCTAAAAGATCTCGAACTCTCCCTTAATGAACTTAGAAAAGAAGAATTGTTAGGATTTGATACTGAAACAAAACCAAGCTTTAAAAAAGGCGAAAAGTATTCTATTTCCCTACTGCAATTATCAGGCGCAAAAAAAGCTTATCTTTTTCGTTTAAATAAAATTGGCTTTCCAAATGGCGTAAAACAAATTTTAGAAGATGAAAATATTTTAAAAGTAGGCCTTGCCATTCGTGATGATTTAAAAGGCTTAAAAGAATTAAATGAATTTATCCCTAAGAGCTTTGTTGAGATTCAAGAAGTAGCAAAAACCAAAGGACTTAAATCTCAAGGACTACAAACTATCACGGAAGAACTTTTTCAAAAACGTCTTTCGAAAAAAGCGAAGCTCACCAATTGGGAAGCTTCAAAGTTAACTGAGTCTCAAATTCTTTATGCGGCTACTGATGCTTGGATTGGACGAGAGATTTATCTCGCCCTCCAAAATTAAATAGTCATTAAAGCGTTTTTAAAAATTCGCGAAGCTCACTCTTTTCTTTTTCAGAATATTTTTCTGAACCATCATCTTTCAAAAACATTTGATAGTGTCCAATATTTTTGAGTCCTGGTTTTCTGGTATCAAAGAAAGCTTCTTTATCTTTGGCCCAAGACTCAGGCATTTTATTTCCTACCGGATACCCCACACAATCCGTATCGAAGTCACGGTAACGATCATCGGCCGGACCTTGCACGAATGTTTGTGGACGCTTCGCTGGTGGAGTCATCAGCGCACAAAGGTTAGGAATAGAGTTATTATGCAAATATGGATATCGAGACCAAATACCATCTAATGGCGGTGGCACGTAACCAGGTTGAGGCTCTAATACTGTCTTCATCCATTTTGAGATTTGAAGATTATTAAGTTCAGTAGCAAATGTTTCAATCCCTAATCTTCGCTGTGGATCTGTCCCCACATCTTTTACGGGAGTTGTTTCAAAATAATCCACTTTCACTGTTTCAAGTTGTTTATCAAGCGCTAAAGTGTCATCTCCCATTTCCCAGCCCTTAATATAATCACCATGACACTTCATACAGCTATCGCGGAAATGATTTTGACCTCGGATTGCTTTTTCCATGTCAATGGAATTTGTAGGGTAAAAATCTGTCCAGCGCGGAGGCTTAGTTGAAAATGCCGCAACCGTTAAAGCGTCAATCGCTTCTTTATTATTTTTCATCCAAGTTTCTAATTCTTTTAAATCCGCTCCTCGTCCTAATTCATTCCATAAAATATTAGTGAAGATAGGATTTCCTGAAACAATGGAACCGTCTGCTAGCCATCTCGTTTTGTATTTAAGCGTCCACCACACCATAGGTTTTGAATCGGCCACGTAGGTGTCGAGCTCATGAGACTTGGGAAATTTTTCTAAGATTTCATTTTTCGTGGCATAAGCATCACTGTTTCTTCTGGTTAAAGAAAGAGCGACCTGAGGAAGAGAAGTATCTAAACCTAAGACTTGTGGCTCAACTGCGCCCACTGACCACAAATTGTTTTTGGTGCGTTTAAACATTTCTGTTTCGCCAACAGTTGCTCCTGAACCTGCCTTAAAAATTTGCGAAGGAATATAAGGTACGGTCTTTTTGGCCATATGAAAAAATTTATTGGCCTTCACTCGTTTATTTGTTAACCCCATAACAGTTGTTCCAAAAAGATTTCCCGAGTGACAGGTAAAACAACTAAACGTTAAGCCTTCGCCATGGGGGGTTTTTACAAGCCCTGCGCCTATATAGAACTGATCTTTTTTTCCATTGGGAAAAGGGATTTGATAAATTCCAGTGGCGGTATCAGAGTTAAATTTATTTAAGCCTAACCATTGATACAGCTCTTCTTCATTTTTAAACCCCACTCGAGACTTCGTGATATCTTGGGCCAATTTTTTTAGTGGATTTTTAGTATCTGCTTTAAAAAAATTAAGCAGTGGTTGATAAGGAATAAGAAGACCAGTCACGGTCACGGGGTATTTTAAAGCATGTTTAATACCTAGATTTTTATAATAGGCCATTTCTTCAGCGTTTAGCTGTAAAATATTTTCGCGGTTTTCACCACTTTCCACTCTTGCGTTTCGAGACCAATCAGCTTCAGTTAAGGCAAACCCATTGAGTGAAAATAGTGCTAATAAGAACGTCCCTGTCATCTTTTTCATAAGTCCTCGCTTCGGCCAATTTATTCTTTAAATTGCTGATAAAACCTTAGCAAAGAAAAGCTCTCTTTGGAAAATGTGAGGGGCAAGACTTAAGACTTTGTAAGAAAAAAGCCCTCTTAAAAGAGGGCTTTTTAGCTATTGATAGATTTTTTATGAGATAGATAAGCGTTTTTCGAGCACTTCAATAGGAGTTAGAGGGATGATAAATTT
>JAKLJM010000050.1 GCA_023151145.1 Bacteriovoracaceae bacterium
TTAAAATTTCAGATAATAATCTTAATAGCACAACTATTGCTTGCGAAGTTTTAGAAGATGGACAAAAACTAGCGAATTCCTATCAGGTTTTCACATTTTATCCTGATTTATTAATTGAAGGGACATCATCGGCCGAAAAACTTTCTCTCGTTAAAAATGCCCTCAATAAAATAGACACTCTTATTATTTTAGAAAATTCTACACTAGAGACATTGGGAGGGTATCTAAAATTAGATATTGATCAGCTCATTGCTTTTGAAAATGCAAAAATCGCAAGCTTTGCCCAAGAAGAAAATATAACCGCAGCCAAAAATTCCAACGGTAAAGATGGTGGCTTTCTTGAACTTAATGCCAAAAAAGCATTTGGTGAATTAAAAGTTATTATGAATGGACAAAATGCTGGAATTGTAAGCTCAACTCCTGAGGCGCCGACAAATTACCCTAAAGAATACGCAGCGGGAATACTTGATGGTGTACCAGAAATAGTTGAAGACGTTCGAGTTTGTGATGATCGTTATGACCGTCCTATTTGTGATTGGGAACCCCAAACTGTCCAAATGCCAACATCTGGAAGAGACGGACTTACAGGCGTAAAGGGTGCTACGGGGTTTAATGGCTTTAATGGAGGCAATAGCGGAATAGCGAAAGTGACAGTCATAACCTCAGATTTTTTTAACCTCACATTTGATTTAATTCCTGGATTGGAATCGATGGGAGGCGAAGGAAGTATGGGGGGGCCTGGTACACCAGGCGGAAATATACACTGCTCACCTAGAAGTAACTATTGTCAATATACCATTATTAAAAAAGGAAATCCTGGTTCACAAGGACCTGCGGGTGAACGAGGCTTATCAGGCAAAAAAGGAAGCATTCAATCAGCTGAATACATCAACAATTCAACACCAGAAGCTAATCAATCTATTAACGTTTATAACAACTAATATAATATTATGAAAAAAAATACTCTCATTTCTTATGTTCTTTTTTCTTTGTTTAGCTTTGGATGCTCTGAAAGAGTAACCAATATTTATCAAAACAATGAAACAAAAGAAGTTCTGACTATTGAAGAAGATTCTTTGAAACAAAAAGATATCACATTTGAGGAATGGAAGCGTTTAGTTCTAACAGAAGAAAAATCAAATCATGCTCTAGCAAAAATTTTTCTTCCCTATCTTAAAAATAATCACAAAACAGAAATTCAAGAATTTATTGAAACTCATTTAACAGATGAAGAGGCCACAAAAGTTTTAGAGAAAGTTATTCAAAGTTTTAAAGACAAAGAGCTAAGCTTACTTATTCAAGATGCTCCATGGAAAAATACAGCGTTATTTGAAAAAAGCATCTATGCGCAAATTCAAAACAATAATCGTCAATCTCACTTTGAAAAACAAATAATTATTGAAACATCAAATGTCATTAGAAGTAAATATCTCAATAGTATTATTGCTACTTACGAAGAAAACCTATCAAAAAATATCGGAGAAATTGCTCCTCAAATTCAAGATGAATTAGTTCAAAAATTTCCGACAGAAACGGCCGACATTGAAAAAGATATTCAAAATGGTGAGAAACTAAGTGCCATCCAAAAGCTCAATAACCTGTTGCAAACTTTGGACTACTTCAACACGATTCGTATTGATTCCGAGCTTAAAGATAATGAAACGATTGCGCTTGGAATTGGTGGATTAATTTCTTATCAAATCTATCAAAACGTGAAAGAGACAAGAACCATTAGAAATATCAAAAAAATCATTGAAGATGCTAAAACTTACAAGAAAAAACTCGATCAAGTAAAAACTCTTTTTGCTGAATACAAAAACATTGAAAATAACACCAAAGAAGAAATTGAATCCATTGGAAAAATCTCTAAAGAACTTGGCTCTGAAACTAAAAATCTTTTCAGAGATATAAAATCTGATATATCTAAAAACCCTGATCGAGATTTACAAGCAAAAGATCAAATTAAAACACTCTATAATTCTTTATTTAAAAACAAGAAAGAGAATCATGACTCTGAACGCCTGGGTAAATATAAACAAAACGTTCAAAAAATTGAAAAAAACGTTATTGCATTAAGTGATTCTTTTGAAGCCATTAACAACAATTTCATGACCAGTATCAACACCTTTAAAAAAATGGCGCAAGTCTTTGATTTAAAGATCGGTAAAGATGCTCAAAAAATTCTTGATAAGGCGGAGAAAATTTCAAGCGTTGTTTCATTAGCAAACAATGTCGTCAAAAGTTTTATGACTGGAGGACCCCTGGGAGCTGCCTCTGCGCTCACAAGCGCCTTAGGTCAAAGTCCAGAACAAGCAGCTTTGGGTCAAATTTCTCAAAAGCTACAAGAAATGGATCGTAAGCTTGATGAAATCTTATCCCTTCAAAAACAAATGATCCAGCTGCAACTTGAAACCATGAAAATGGTTCGCGACCTCGCTCTTTTAGTGGATGAACTTCATCAAAAAGAAATGATGAAATTAAGTGAACTGCGAAACGATACACTGGTTAATATTGAAATCTCTAAATCTATTCTTAATAAAGATATTAGAAAATGCGAGTCATTAATCGAATTTCAACTTGTTCAGCAAAACCAAGCCAATCAACGGACGGTTTTCTTAAATAAAATTGTTGATGCCGACCTCGTTCAATCTACCCATGACCAATTTTACGGATCTTTTAAATCTTATAAGAAATTTGAAAATATTATCACGGCTACTCACTTTACAAACTACAATGATTGCCAACGCGCCATCTCTGATGCCTTTGGCGTTTTAAGCATTCAAGAAAATCCTATTTATTCAGTTTTTTCATCTAATGAAGAAAATAATTATCTTAAATATTTTAAAAGCCAATATTTGCCATTACTGCCATTGTTACAAAATAAAATGCAACAAAGCTCTCATCTGGCTTTCCCGCTTCACTTGCCTACTTTTTACCTTAAAGACGTGGGAACACTTCATTATTTAATGAACAATCCACAGACTACAATTGATCAAAAATTTGATCAATATGATATTGAAAACCTCATATCGAGTAATGCTCTACTTCGCTACAGCTCTTCCCTTTTAGTTCTCTACCCCATCTTGGACTTCGATCAACAAACCTGGAAAATGGGTATTAAGGCTACAATTGACGAATTTTTCGAAAATCTCGAAAGCCAATCACGCAGTACCTATTTTTTAAATAATGCTCTCTATTTGACTAATTCTGCTATTGCTCAAGAAAATCTTTTATCTGGGGCGCTTATTTTAGACGATCTTTTCTCTCAGAAAAATGAACTCTTGAGTGGAGATACTGATTGTTCAAGTGCAAACTCTCCACAATTAAAATGTGCAGTTTTAAGTAACAGAATCTTACTTACCAATCTTATCAATTACAGTATTTTAAATTCCGATAAAGCCCAATACCACGAGGCTTATTCCTCAAAGAATTTAGAAGACATCGAAAGAGCACTTGCTAATGGGCAAAACTTATCCAAAGAAAAAGTGAGATTAAATAACGGAAAGATTTTCTTTGTTGTTGAATATAAACTAAATGGTTTAGGTCATGAAAAGCATATTGAATTAAAATCCCTAAAGGAAATTGAATCTACTCCTATTTTCTATTCAGAAAGTATGGAGAAGCTTGTAAAACTGCAAGCTAAGATCATCGAATCTCTTATTTCTATTTCTCCGCAAATTTCCTCACCTGAAATGAATAAGAAACAAGCTTCTCTTTTATTATTAAAGGCCATTTAATTTTATTTTAAAGCATTATTTAAAACTTCAATTTCTTTATACTTAAGCTCGATTGTTCTATTTGTACTTTCGAGCTTTCTTTTCAGTTCGTTTATTTTATTCTCAACTTCAAAAAGATCCTTTTTACTAGAATTAATCTTTGCCAAGAAATCTCTTTCCGTACTTCCATTACATTCGGCCATGAAACTTGATCCAGGATCTTTTTTTTCACGAACCAATTGAAGCTTTTCATTACATTCACTGATAATACTTCTAAATTTTATGTTTTTGGCTTCTTCTTCGCTTATAGTTTTATTTATTTGATCTAATGACTTTGTTAAATCATCAACTTCTTTCATTTTTGAGCCAACACTTCGGCCTAAATTAAAATCTTTTTCCAAATTAGCTGGGCACGTATTTTTATAAATGTGATTTTTTCTAGCAAACTCTACTCCCCCTAATCTTGTACACATTGCACTTAAGGCCGACTGATAGCCGGTTTTGTAATCATTCATTTCTTCCTTGGTCTTGGGTCCATATTCACATTTTTGTAAAATTCCAAGATGTGAATCAAAAGGTTCTCCTTTCGTGGCGAGCCTTTGCCCATAGTCGCTCATATTTAATTTAGTTATATTTTCAATCCCCACGCACTGACTAATCTTTGCGTCTTTGAAGGCATTAAAAAAAATAGTTTTATGATTTTCGGTCGCTCCCCCTTCACATGAAGAGGCAATTCCAGCGAAATGATCCTGTGGAATTTTATTACTTAAAAATGCTTCACGCCCCTTTTGATCCCAGTTAATCTCGTGACATTCATCTCGAAAAAAAGATCCAATACTACTACATGATGTTGCTATAAGTGCCGTGGAACTCAAGACTAGCATTTTCTTTATTTTCATTTTTTACCTATTTAATTTTCTTTAACATCTGGTCTAATTCATTCTTTCTAACGATAAGCTTATTATCCTTAATAAGCTTCCAGTCTAGAATTGAACGTTGGACATCTTGCGACAGTGAAGCAAAGTTTTCAATAACGGGCTTCTGTGAATTATCCATGGCCACGATTACGGTATCAATAGTTTTATCTTTATTTTTAACCCCTAAATGTAATTTTTCTTTTTTATCTTTCCAAATTTGATCTAGTTTTCCTTGATCTAACCCTTCAATTTCTTCAGCTGATAATAAAACAGCGTTCGTTTTTTTTTCTTCGGCTTGATCTTTTGTTTTTAGTTCATTTCCTGTATTTCCAAAAGTCGACAAACTAAGCCCTTTTCCAGCTCTCGTCTCTTTTGAATCTTTACTTTCTTTTGCCTGACTTGTTCCATTACTTGTCGCGCCTTTTGATTGAGTGCTGGCAATACTACGTCCATTTTCTTCCATATTCCCAAGTGATTCTTCCTCATGCTGTCTATTAGTCTGTTGAACAGCACTTCTAAAATCCGTATTCTCACGAACTTCTCTTACTGCTTTTTTATTTTTTGCTAATAGTTCCCTCTCACGATTTTTCAAATAATCATTTTCTTTATTCAAAGCTTGAATTCTTTGATCAACACTAAGTCCTGTTTTTGCCGATTGGGTGCTAGATTCTTGAGCCGCACTCATTCCTTCTAGCTTTGCAATCCTTTCTCTTAATTCCGCATTCTCTTTAGTGACATAATTTTCTGGTTTAGTGATTGCTGAATCTGATTTAGCTGGTCTTTTTGCTGTTAAAGTATTGCTCAAAGCTTGAGTTTTTCTCATTTCAGCAATTTCAGCAGCAAACTTATTCATAGAATTCGTTTCATTAAATGGATTTGCTTGCCTTACAATATTCGGCTCATTTTTTTCATCTGCTCGATAGTCTTCACTCTCTTCATTAGTAGTCTTACCTGCAGAAGAAATATTTACACCTTTTATTCTATCTGGCTCCGATTGAGCGTTAAATTCTTTAAGTTTTAAATCATCAGCATTTTCTTCGGACTTTTTTATTTCTTTTTTATTATCTGAAGCGATGAAATTGGATTTTTTAGTGTCACCTAAAAGATTGTCAAAAAAATCTAGTTCAACTTCTTTTGCACTTGCACTTGCCTCTGAATCGTTTGCACTGGCCAGTGATGTTTCTTTTTCTCTGTTCTTTTTGGCGAGGATTTTGGCTTGTCTTCTTTCACAACTCTCTAAATAATTAGCGGTTTTTTCAACTTTGTCTTCACAGGCTTTATCACTAGTGCAATTATAGACTTCTTTTAAAGACTGTGAGCTAATTCTCTTTCTCTCATTTGAACATAGGTTTTTGTCTTTTAATTCAACGGCCTTACAATGTGAAAACTCTTTAAGTTTTTCAACTTCTAAATTAATTGCATCTTCGCTCAATACTTCTCTTAAGCTTCTTACATAGTCTCCATTATTACCAATGTAACTATCTACAGACTTACCTTCAAAGTTTTTAGCTTGTGAATTTTCGTCTAATTCACACCTTTTACCAAAGGCCATAAAAGCCATTTCTTTATCTTGTAAATTCACTCTTCTATTTCTTGCCATATTCGATTGAGTCATATCAAAACCATCAAATAATTGACGACTACTTAATGAATCTCTTGATTCGTACTTTAGATCATCAGAGCAGATATAAGATTTAATTTTTGTTTGAAAACTCTCACAAGACTTAGCCATGGTATTAGAGATTTCTTTGGCGTTTTCTGATTTTTTATAAAAATCATGAATTTTATTTTTTACTAATTCTGCTAATTTATTACTATCAATCGTTAATTCTGGTCCTTGAATACCCTTAACTTCATTAATGAACTTATTAGCAACTTTTTCATCACCTCTAAAAATCAAATCAAGCATTGGGAATTCACTTTTCATTTCTTCAATTGGTTTGCCTTGATCTACGTACTCTTTAAGTTTCAACAAAGCACCTTTCGTTAAACTTGCTTGATAGAGTAAAAACTGTTCATTTTTTCCATTCAAAAGAGAACAACTTTTATCCTCACTGTCTCCAATCATTGAACTAAACTTATTTTTAATTGAAGCAGTAAATCCAATCTCATTTTCTACCTGATACTTAGAAAATAAAATCTTTTTTCTTCTTTCGTATTCTTTAGCATTTTTCCCTTGGCACTTCGAAATATCCGTCATTTTATCTAATTGACAACTTTGCGCGATCGTATTCTGCTCACCATAATTGACTAAATTTACACCAAGGGAATTAAAGAACTCTCCCTGAAGCATGATTAGTTCTAAATCTTGATCAAGACTAGTTTTTAGAGCATCTGCAATTTTTTGATCTAACTCTGATTTATATTTTTCTTCATTTTCTTTTAAATAGACTTTTGCAAATGAGCAATTCTCTAGATTTCTAACCAAAGATTCAACTTTAACATCTCTTCCTGTACTATCTTTTCCAATACAGCCATTGAATCCTTCAATATCTAATTGTGCATATGCCTGAGACGAAAACATTAATGGAATAAGAATTTTTTTCATTTTATTTTCCAGCGTAAAGAGGCTTTTTACAGTTTGCATCTGATTTATATTTTTTAAACTCTGCCCCTTTAGAACAAGCATAGTTAAATATCTTTTCCATATTTTTTTTCATATTTTCAGGCATAGCTGTGTGATCTTTTTTTCTCACATAATACAAATAATCTAAAAAGGTTTCACCTAATGTGCTTTCGATATTTAATATTTTAGTGAGCTTGTCTCCATCACCAGAAAGATCATAACTCTCCCAAATAGCTTCCAGATAATCGACGCGTTTAGAGGGATCATCTACGATCAAATGAATCATCGGCGCTTTGATTCCGATATTGCGATTGTAATTCAGAGGTGAACACTCTACCATCGTAAAGTAATCATCTACCTTATTAAACTCTGGCATTGTAGGAATGCTGTCATACATATGCTCTATCTCATAGCGGTCTGTAGCACTTCTAAATCTGTCACACATTACTGATTTGTAGCATCCTTCACCTTTTCCAAAACATGCTGGAATATAGCTTTTCGGATTAATGGCTAGAGGATTTTCTTTTGTTAAATCTTTTGAAATTGCTTTCGGTGCTGCAATTTCTTTTTTCAAATTCATGGCAACAGTTATATCTGGCTTCACTGTCGTCGTGAGCTTTCCACCGCATCCTACGCAATCAACTTCAATGGGCTTTCCGGCCACGCTTGAAAGAGAAAAAAGCAACATCATCGGTATCAGTGCCTTCACAAAGACTCCTCAAAAACAAAATAGATTTTAGTGTTTATCGGCTAACTACTTACTTATCTTGAGTTTTTTGCTTTGGTATCTTGAGTGAATATTAAGAATTAAGGGGTTAGGTTATTAATATCAAGTTTTAAGGGGTCAGGTCCGCACTAATATCCATAAGTGGTTCCATTATTTTCTTTTATGCGATAGTCAACTTCCTTTTTAACTCCTAGCTAGTTTAATAAAGAATTATTTAAGTCTTCACCGTTCGACGACAAATTTTCAATTGTTTAATTTTCAGATACTATTAAGAGATAATTTTTATAGAAGAATAGACTTTAACCAATGTTAACCTCATTAAAGTTTGATTCTAGTAATATTGAATATTCTTCAATTTTTTTTTAACTTCTTATGAATCAACTTCAACAAGTTGAGTTTCTCTGATAGTAAAAATTTTAAAAGGTGAAAGAAAGTTGAATATTAGACAAATAAAATCTCTCCCAAAAAAACAAAGTTTCGCCTGAAGTTTTTATTTAAATAAATAGAAAGTTTTTAACAAGGAAACTCCCAATCAAAAAACTTATTTTAATATCTCTTTTACTTCTTTTTGCCTCATGTGCACATCTGCCTACAATCGGATTTTATCAATTTCATTTCACTCCTTTTTATACGGAAAATACTCCAAGTTTTATATACGATGAGAAGAACGCCAATCGCGCCCCTTTCGACATTGACGATTCTGGAATCTTTCATCTATCACCAGGTGATTACTCGTTTCCGGTGATGACTTACTGTATGAATTCAGTTAAAAGAAGCCCTAAGGGTCATTCTTACACATTAAGCCAAATGAAGGGAAACCTTGCACTAATTTTAAAAAAGCTAAACCTCAAGGCTCCAGCAAAGTTCTCAACCTCTGATCTCCAAATTCTTCATTGGAGCTTATTATCTGGATTATCTTTTGATGAAATGACTGAGGAAAGTCAAAAAATTATAAATCAAATTATCCCTGAACATAAAAATGAGCTTAGTAAATCTTTTTCTAGCTCAATAATGTCTGAGTTTGATGTCCCTTTTATCGACGAAGTAAATATCTTTAAAAATAGACTTCAGAAAATAGGGAACAATTATGAAGAACTTAGGAAGTTTATTGATAGAAGTTCTACATCAAAAACATCTACAGAAACTCCTTGGTCAAAGATGTCAGATAATATCTATGCTCGTTTTATTACTGAAGGTAGCTTTGGTGATATTGGCTTCATTCAAGTAAAGGTACTGCCTGAAACAGGAAGAATCATTAATTCTCTAGGACCTACAAAATACCGTTTTGAAATAACATCTCTTGTTGCCAATCCAAACAATTCTGACATCCAACCTTTGTCATTTACTCCCTTAATAGGAATGACTGGAGTTATTGGTACAAACCAAATTACGACTGATCCTCGTGCCGCGGCTCTTCTAGTTGCGTTAAGTTTAGCTATTCGCCCACTGCAATGGGATGATTTTTTATCATTAGATAATTTACTCAAAAATGTCCGTGACTTAAATGTGCAGAATGAATTTGAAAAAGGATGGAAAGTTCTCCAAGAAGAACACAACGATTTAGAAAAACCACTCAAGGAAGCTGGAGTTATTTCAGGAAAAGATAAAAAATATAGCAATAAAAAGGATAAGATCCGTGAATATAGAAAGCCAGGCGGAGTGAATCAACTTGATAAAGATTTTGAGAAAATGCCTGGAAAACAATCTAGGGCACAGGATGGAACAGAAACTAAAGAACTTTCGGATGGAACTATGATCATTAAGCGCCCAACTGGGAGTAAAAATGGCCCAACACTAGAAATACAACCGTCAAAAAGCGATCCCCGATATCCTAGTAATGGTATTAGAATTAAGGTGAGGTATCCATGAATAATATAAAAACAAATGAAATGATAGCTGAATTTTGGGAAACACCAATAATCGATCCTCCATATCTTTGGCTTTCACAGCAGCTTTTCACGAGAAATAAAAATTATTTTTTCTTTGAAATTGATTTTAATGAATCTACCAACCCGACTTACGTCATGAGCATCTCTAACAGTGACACTTTTAAAATATCTGATGAGACTGAAAGTGGAAATAGAATTGACCAATATACAAAAAACATGAGAGGTGATTCTAGTAGAAAAAGAGGATTGACTTATAAAGCTTGGAACACGCCATTTGCAATAGAAGTCTGTTCATCACTAATAATTTCTGTAGAAGAATATTACAAAATGGAAAAATTACAATATATCATTGCTACTTTAAACCAAAATATCGAGTTTGTAACTTTTGATCCACCCAAATGGGAATTTTATGAAGGGATTAAACTAGAAGATTTAGTTATTCAATATGTAAAAAAAGATGCTTAAATGAAAGCGTTCAATTAACTTACGCTTATATTTCTCAAGCTATTTAAAATTAATTCAGTATGCTCTTTAAAAACACCGGCGTTTTCTGCGTACATA
>JAKLJM010000051.1 GCA_023151145.1 Bacteriovoracaceae bacterium
AGAATTGGGCCAAAAGGTTTCATCAATTATAGCTAAGGGTGACTTGGTAAGTGATGAGATAGTTTTAGAATTATTGAAAAACAATTGTGAAGTTACGAAATATTCTTATATTTTTGATGGCTTTCCACGAAATACAGTTCAGGCAGCGATGCTTGAAGATCACCTTCTCAAGGGAACGAAAAAGCTAGCGGTTTATTTCAAGCTCGATCTTGACTTACTCCTACAGCGCATAGTGAACAGACGTTCATGCCCTTCTTGTGGGGAGATTTATAATCTCCAGAGTAAAAAGCCTGAGAAAAATGACACTTGCGACAAGTGTGGTGCTCAAGGGTTAGTCCACAGGAAAGACGACAATGAAGATGTCGTAAAGAATCGACTGGAAGTATTCCGGGAAAACAATGAGCCTCTACTTACATTTTATAAAAATGCAGGTGTAATGGTTGAGTTGGATGCATCTTTAGTTGAAAAAGATGTTTTCGAATCTTTGAAAAATTTATTGAAGTAAATATAGTTACAAATATAAAAGCTGGGCTTGCTATATAATGCGAAGTTTTATATAGAAGATTGGCTAGAATTTTAGGTTGGTACATGACTGATAAAGATATCATTGAGATTGAAGGTGAGGTTTTGGAAATTTTACCAGGAACGAAGTTCAAGGTGAAGTTGCCAAATGGCCATACTATTATTGCACATATTTCTGGAAAGATGAGAATGCACTTTATTAAAATCCTTCCAGGGGACAAAGTATTAGTAGAAATTAGTAAATACGACTTAACGAAGGGTCGTATCACATATAGAAGTAAGTAAACTGTTGGAGTGGGTATGAAGGTTAGAGCTTCAGTAAAAGTTATTTGTAAGCATTGTAAAGTAGTTAAAAGAAAAGGTGTTTTAAGAGTTGTATGTAAATCAAGTCCTAAGCACAAGCAAAGACAAGGTTAATAAGGTAGGGAGATAAAGTTATGGCACGTATCCTTGGGGTTGATATACCTAGAAATAAAGCAATGAGAATCGCTCTTCAGTCACTTTATGGCGTTGGTCCAAAAGTAGCTGCAGAAGTTTTAAAGCAAGCAAATGTTGATCTTGAAAAAAGCTCAAATGATCTTTCGGAAGAAGAAGCGGGTTTAATCCGTAAGATTCTAGAAGAAGGTTTCACTGTTGAAGGTGACTTAAGAAGAGAAATCGCTCTTAACATTAAGCGCTTAAAAGATATGGGTTCTTATAGAGGAACTCGTCATAGAAGAAGTTTACCAGTTCGTGGTCAAAGAACACATACTAACGCTAGAACAAGAAAAGGTCCTGCGGTAGCAATTGCTGGTAAAAAATCAATCAAGTCGTTGAAGTAATTAAGGTAGGATTTTATGGTTAAAAAGATTGCTGCTAAGAAAAAAGTAAAAAAGAACGTATCTCATGGAGTTTGTCATATTCAAGCTTCATTCAACAATACAATTGTTACTTTCACAGATCCTGCTGGAAACGCAATTGCTTGGGCATCAGCTGGGCAGTTAGGTTTTAGAGGTTCTAAGAAATCGACTCCGTTTGCTGCGCAAACAGCTTCTCTTGAAGCTGCTAAAAAAGCAGTAGAGCATGGCATGAATTCAGTTGAAGTTAGAGTAAGTGGTCCTGGTGCTGGTAGAGAAAATGCTATTAGAGCTCTTTTGGGAGCGGGTCTAAGAATTACTTCTGTTTCTGATAGAAGCCCTATTCCTCACAATGGTTGTAGAGCTCCGAAGAGAAGAAGAGTATAATTATCCTACACACTTTTAATAGGAGATATCTATAATGGATACATTTACATCAAAAAACTGGACAAGCATGATTAGACCAGTAGCTTTAGAAGCTGAGAGTGAAACTCTTAGAAGCGACTACGGTAAATTCGTTGCTAAGCCTCTTGAAAGAGGATACGGACAGACACTTGGAAACTCCTTAAGAAGAGTACTTCTTGGATCATTGCAAGGTGCTGGTATCGTAGCTATCAGAGTTGAAGGTGTTGAGCACGAATTCGGAACTATCAATAACGTAAAAGAAGAAGTTTCTGAAATTATTCTTAACTTAAAAGAAGTTCGTTTCAAATTAACACAAAAAGAAGACGTGGTTCTTGTTCTTGAGAAATCAGGAGAAGGCCCTGTTAGAGCATCTGATATTTCAACACATGCTCACGTAGAAGTTTTAAACCCAGATCACGTTATTGCTAACGTTTCTTCTGGTGGATCATTAAGAATAGAGCTTAAGATCGCTCGTGGTAAAGGATATGTTACTGCAGTTGATAACAAAGAAGAATTTGATCTTCCAGTAGGTTGGATTTATGTTGATACTCTTTTCTCTCCAGTTTATAGAGTTAATTACTCTGTAACTAACACTCGTGTTGGTAAGAGAACTGACTTTGATAAGTTAACATTAGAAGTTTGGACAAACTCTGGTGTTCATCCAGCAGACGCAGTTGCTTACTCTGCAAAAATTTTAAGAGACCAATTAGTTGTGTTCTTAAATTTTGAAGATGAAGAGCAAGTTGTTAAGCACGAAACGAATAAGCCAGTTCAAGCTGTATCTTCAACAAATTCATTCTTGTTGAAGCCAGTATCTGAACTTGAATTATCAGTTCGTTCTGCAAACTGTTTACAAAATGCTAACATTAAGTATATCTACGAACTAGTTTCTAAGACTGAGGGTGAAATGCTCAGAACTAAGAACTTTGGTCGTAAGTCACTTAATGAGATCAAGGAAATCCTTACTCAAATGGGCTTAGGCTTAGGGATGAAAGTTGATAGCATTATGAAAGATCTACAAGATCATAAAGAATAATCGTTAAAGTTAATATTAGTTGGTGAGATTATGAGACATTTAAAACAAAAGTATAAATTAGGCGTAAATCCAGCTCACAGAGCTTCTCTTGTAAGAAACTTAGCAATTGAAGTAATTGAGCACGGAAAAATTAAAACAACTCATGCTCGTTGTATGGCGATCAAGGGTTTCGTAGAAAAATTAGTAACTCTTGCAAAAGAAGATACAGTAGCAAACAGAAGATTAGCTTTTTCTAAGCTAAACAATGACAATGCTGTAAAAGTTCTTTTCACAGAAGTAGCACCAAAGTACAAAACTAGAAATGGTGGATATACTAGAGTTATTAAAACTGCTGATGGACGTGTTGGTGACAACGCTAAAATGAGCTACATTGCATTCGTATAAAACTTAGAGCCCCTCTTTGAGGGGTTTTTTTTGATCAATTTTGACTATGAAAATGTCTTTTTTTACCAAACTAGCCCTTATCTTTGCCTTGTTAGGTTTAACCTACTTATATGCGACCTATGAACGAAATAAATTTGTTCAAATGGATGAAGAGAATTTGGGTGCACCTGTTCTAAAAAATTTACCAAGTTTTAATTTAGAAATTTTTCCTAGTGCTCAGAAAATGTCAAACACAGATCTTCTTGGCAAAGGAAGAGGTTTTTATTTTCATATTTGGGGATCATGGTGTGGACCTTGCGAAGAGGAGATGCCTCAGTTTTTGGATTATGCAAGAAAGCTAACTAATGAAGGCGTCAGTTTTTTATTGGTTGCCGTAAATGACAAACCAGAAGACGTCGCTAAATTTATGAAGCGTTTTGGTCAACTACCTCCAAACGTCACAATTGCTATAGATACAGAAAATAAGATTATGGAGAAGTTTGGAACATTCAAGGTTCCTGAGACATTCCTTTTTGATAAACAGGGTAAAAACGTCAACAAATTCGTGGGTCCTCAAGACTGGCTGGCCGATAGTTATGTCACTCGTTTAAATACTTGGCTCGGGCCTATATCAGCCCCCATGATTCAGGTTGAATCTCACTAAACATTCTCTTTATAATTGATAAATAATCAGACAAATTTGTTCTAACAGATTGTAGTGAAGCTATATAGTGATTAACACTACGGTCTTCAGCTGTTTAAAAAAAACACAATTAAATTTTAAGTTTTTCCTAAAAGTTGCCGAAAAAATAGTCAGACATAGTGTCCGAGGATTGGGCAATTATAAAAAATTAGGGGAAATTGTATGATGAACTGGCAAGATATTAAAAAACTACATGTAGTCTCAAAGCTAGAAGGGATTCTAGGTAAATGGTTTGACGTTGATCTTGTGTTTGCTGATTCATATGGAAAATTACAGTCGGAACATTTATCAAAAACATATGCCTTTAGAAGTCATTTTATGAAAGTACAGATGCAAATGCCGTATGGTCATGAGTTTCTTCAGCAAGATATGGAGAAAATTACAGAGCATATGGCCGAAGCAAAAGACGAAATGTGGATTTATGATTCATATTTTAAAGGCGTAAAAGCGGCGTGTTTTCCAGTGAAAATTGAAGGTGAGTTTGCTGGAACTGTTGTTGTGTATCCGTTTGTGATGGATACGATGACTTCTTCGGAATTTGAAGATTTGAAAAAACAAATGATCGAATGTCAGGCTACCGCTGCTGATGCAGCTTCAGCTTGTGAGAAAGTGAAGAAAATGTGGCCGAGAGAAATGGAGTATACCAGAGAACTTGTTTCACTAGTGGCGGAGGAAGTTTCAACTTATCACGATGAAATTATCAAGAGAGAAAATCAAATTCACGCACTCTCAAGTGAAGTGGGTGAAAAATATCGTTATCATACTATGATCGGTAAATCGAAAAAAATGCAACAGATCTATGCTCTATTAGAGAAGATCTCCAACTCTGAATCATCGGTGATGATTCAAGGGGAGAATGGTACTGGGAAAGAACTTGTCGCAAAAGCGATTCATTTTTATTCTCCTAGAAAAGAAAGATTATTTTTAGCGGTGAACTGTTCTGCTTTCAATGACAACTTGTTGGATTCGGAATTGTTTGGTCACGTAAAGGGAGCCTTTACCGGTGCAGTTAAAGATAAAAAAGGTCTTTTTGAAACAGCAGATGGCGGAACATTATTTTTAGATGAAATTGGTGATACTTCATTATCAATGCAGGTAAAATTGTTACGTGTTCTTCAGGAAGGAACTTATCTTCCTGTTGGAGCAAGCTCACCGAAAAAAGCTGACGTAAGAATTATTGCAGCTACAAATAAAAATTTAAAAGAAATGATGGCAAAGGGTGAGTTCAGAGAAGATTTGTATTACAGAATTAACGTAATCAACGTTAATCTTCCTGGTCTAAAAGATCGTCATGAAGATATTCCACTATTAATGGATTATTTTTTAAAGAAAAGATGTGATGAGTCTGGAAAACCGATGAAGACATTTGCGAAAAAGACGATGGAAAAAATGTTAGATTATCCATGGCCTGGTAACGTTCGTGAATTGGAAAACGAAATCGAAAGATTAGTGGTACTGGCTGGTGATGATAAAATGATTACGCCAGAGCATTTGTCACAAAGAATTTTGGATCATGGGGCTTCTAATGAAGTTGCTTTCAAAGGTATCAACACGCAAGGAACTATGCAAGATGCAGTTGAGCAGTTAGAGATGATGATGATTCGAGAAGGATTAAAGAGATGTAATTTTAATAAATCAAAATTGGCGAAAGAACTAGATGTTTCTCGAGCGAGTTTGATTATGAAAGTTGAAAAATACGGCCTAGATAAAAGAGCAAAAGCAGCTTAATAAAAATGAAGGCCTCGAAAGAGGCCTTTTTTATTTCTAAAATAAATGAATAGGAATTCTCCAGGCAGCAGCAGTGATAATTATACGATCAACTAGAGATTGTGCCTTCACATCTTGAGAGATAACACCTTTGTTAATGACGATTTGTTTTATGGCTAAATTCAGTTTTTGTGAATTGTAAGGAAGATCTTTAGCCATTTCAGATAAAATGAGAGCTGCTTCACCGAAATTTTTAGCATACTCACCACCAGCACTTGCTCCAGCTTGAGCATAAGATTGAGCCACTTGTTCGAGTGTGGTTTTTAAAGTTGTAAGCCGCTTTATTTCTTCAGAGTTATTAGTAGAAATATGATCGAAAGCAAATTTTTTAATTTCTTTTAAAGCTGTATCATAGCCATAAAATAGTTCTATTCCATCAAAGTCATAACCCCAAGAAACTTTTTTAACTTTTACACCTTGGCAAACTACAGAATAGGCATCGTCTTGGATGGTGTTTACTCTCACTGTTGATACAGCAGTAATGTTTGTAGTTTCACTGTTGGCCATGCATTCATATGTGCATTCGAATTTAACGGTTTTTGGATAAGGAGCTTTAAAATCATTTTGAATATATTTTTTTGAGTCTACTAGGGGGCGACAAAAATTATTCTGTAGAGTGGGGTTAGAATTAGCCCAAACATTGGTCATCATCATTGAAGTCAAAATAAAAATGAAGAGCTCTTTTTTCATAGGTAATTCCTTAGCAGAATGGGCTTTTTAACATGATAACTAAGGATTTATTTGTGTAGGGAAATCTGTGTAAAAAGTACAGACCCGCTAAAAAATCGACAATTCATTGTCATTTTTGGAGCCTGCTAAATTAACGACTTAGTAGTGCTAAGAATATAAAAAAAATTTCTACTTTTTTAAAACCATTATGAGAACGAACAATTGATAGTTCGACAGAAGGTCAAAAAAGTTTTGTCCTAAATCAGGGAGGGCTTTAAAACGATTCTAGGGCCATCACAGAAGTATATTTTAAGGCGATAAAGCATAGGCTAGACTTGGAGCATCGCATATTCGTCAATGAAAAAAATTGACGCACTAGAAATAGCCTCCGTGAAAAAAGCGATTTAGAATGCTGGCTTCTTTAGGAGGTGTTCTTTATGGACCAGGTTTTAACCGAAAAGCGCGAGCTATTACTAAAATTAAGAAAGGCTTCTGAAATTGGTGGTGGCGATGCAAGAATTAAAAAACAACATGAACAAAATAAATATACAGCAAGAGAAAGAATCGATCGCTTAGTTGATCCAGGTTCGTTCTTAGAATTCGACCGTTTTGTAATTTCAAAAGGAAGCACTTTATCTAAAGAATCATTTTTAGGTGATGGTGTAGTTACAGGAATTGCAACAATCAATGGTCAAAAAGTTGCGCTATACTCTCAAGACTTTACTGTAATGGGAGGATCTTTAGGTGCTGCTCATGCAAAGAAAATTTGTAAGATTATGGACTTTGCTCTGGAAAATAGAATTCCAATAATCGGCATTAACGATTCAGGTGGAGCTCGAATTCAAGAAGGCGTTGAAGCACTAGCTGGATACGGAGAAATTTTCTACAGAAACGTTAAGTGTTCTGGAGTAATTCCACAAATATCATTAATCATGGGGCCATGTGCAGGTGGAGCGGTTTATTCTCCAGCTTTAACAGACTTCATTTTTATGGTTGATAAAACATCATACATGTTTGTAACAGGTCCAGACGTTATTAAAACTGTTACTCACGAAGATGTAACGAAAGATCAATTAGGTGGAGCTGGAACTCATGCAGAGAAATCTGGAGTGGCTCAATTTAAATGTACAAACGAAGATGAGTGCTTTGAGCGTGTAAGAGAATTACTTGCTTATATCCCGTCTGCAAACTATACAAAAAATCCAGTTAAATACACATCTGATCCTGTTTACAGAGACAACAACAAAATCAAAGAAACAGTTCCAGCTAATCCAAAGAAACCATACGATATGAAAGAAGTTATTTTTGATATCGTGGATGATGGAGAGTTTTTAGAAGTACATAAAGACTACGCAAAAAACATCATCGTTGGTTTCGCTTCAATTGGTGGAATTAAAATTGGTATCGTGGCAAATCAACCAGCAGTTTTAGCTGGGGTTTTAGATATTGATTCATCAGAAAAAGCAGCTCGTTTTGTTCGCTTCTGTGATGCTTTCGATATGCCGATCTTAACTCTAGTAGACGTTCCAGGATTTTTGCCAGGAACTGTACAAGAGTACGGTGGTATCATTAAGCACGGATCAAAATTACTTTATGCTTACTGTGAAGCGACTGTACCACTTATCTCTGTTACAACCAGAAAGTCTTACGGTGGTGCATATCTTGTAATGGCATCAAAGCATATTAGAACTGACGTAAACTTAGCTTACCCAACAGCAGAAATCGCAGTAATGGGTGCTGAGGGTGCGATTAACATTATTTATCGTCATGAGCTTGAAGGATTAACCGGAAAAGCTTTTGAAGACAAAAAAGCTGAATTAATTGCTAAGTATGAACATGAGTTTGCTAACCCATATAGAGCGGCTGAGCTGGGCTTTATGGATGCAGTTATTCTTCCAGAAGAAACTAGAAGAAGAGTGTATGAATATTTAGTAGCGCTTAAGAGCAAGAAACAAGAAAAGCCTAAGCGTAAGCATGGCAATATTCAGTTATAAGATTCAGGGGAAGGGTTATGTCGACAAATAAAACTAAAGGCAAAAGAATTCTCATTATGAATCGTGGTGAGATTGCACTTCGTGTAGCGAAGGCTTGTCGTGAATTAGGTTGTGTGGCCGTTGGTGTTTTTACTGACAATGAAATGCAAGCAAAGCACTTAGAAGTTTGTGATGAGTGGATACACTTATCAGGATCTTCAAATGCTGAGACCTATTTAAATATTCCAAAAATTTTAGATCTTTGTAAAAAGTATAAAATTGATGGTGTCCATCCAGGATACGGATTTTTATCAGAGAATACTGAATTTTCAGATACGCTCGTTAAAAATGGAATTACTTGGATTGGTCCACACCCAGAAGCAGTTCGAGTTATGGGTGATAAAGCAGTCTCTAAACAATTCGCAGAGAAAGTTGGAATTCCAGTTGTTCCAGGATCAACTGGAGCCGTTCCTACAGTTGAAGAGGCATTAAAAATCGCTGACAAAATCAAGTATCCTGTTTTGCTTAAAGCTGTTGCAGGTGGTGGTGGACGTGGAATGCGCGTTTGTCACAATGCTGACGATGTTAGAGCTAATTTTGAAGCAGTAGGAAGAGAAGCAGCTTCAGCGTTTAAGAATGGTGACTTACTTGTAGAAAAATACATCGTTAATCCTCACCATATTGAAGTACAAATATTAGCTGATAAAAAAGGCAACGTGTTTCATTTCTTCGAAAGAGAATGTTCAATTCAAAGACGTCACCAAAAGATCGTAGAAGAGGCACCATCACCATTTATTGGAGATGATGAAGAGTTACGTCAACGTGTTTGTAATTCAGCAGTAAAGCTTGCGAAGGCCATTAATTATGATTCAGCTGGTACGGTTGAATTAATTATGGGTGAAGATAAAGAATTTTACTTCTTAGAAATGAACACTCGAATTCAGGTAGAGCACCCGATTACTGAAGAAATCACTGGAATCGATTTAATCGTTTGTATGATTCAATCGGCATTTGGTGATGATTTAGGGATTCCTGGGCAAGAATGGATTAAGAGAACAGGTCACGCCATTGAATGTCGTATCTGTGCTGAAGATCCTATTACGATGCTTCCAGCTCCCGGTACAGTAACAGGATGTGAAACTAATTTTCCTCAAGGAATTCGTTTTGATAACTGTTTATATAAAGGTTTACAAGTTACTCCAGATTTCGACCCGATGGTTGGTAAACTAATCGCGAAAGGAATTATTAGAGATGTAGCAGTTCGTAAAATGAGAGCAGCTCTAGATGGACTTTTAATCGAAGGATTAAAAACCAATGTACCTCTTCATAAAGTTATTATGAACGAAGAAAACTTTATCGCTGGAAAATATTCAACGAACTATATCAGTACTGTTAAGCCTCAAGAGCGTGTCAATACTGAGATGGACTTCAATGATATCTGTAAAAAAATTGCAGGGATTGAAGCTAGAAGAATGGGGTTATAATCATGAGAACATATTTAATCGATAACGATAAAAATGAATTCATTGTTGATCTCACTCATTCAAGAATTCATTCATCTGAATTAGTTGAGTATCATTTCCGTACAATTGGTAAAGACAACAAAGAATTGGACCGCCAAATTGTTTATGTAAGAAAGCTTGCAGACCAGTACTTTGCTTCTAATGATAACGTTCATTGGAGAAAGTTGGCCCGCCAAGACTCACCAACTATTATGCTTAACTGTGATAAGGTTTTTAAACTTTATCGTGGTTATAAGCCTTCTTCATTATCTCAAGGTGGAGACGGTGGTTTAATTACTCAAATGCCAGGAAAGGTTGTAAAAATCAGCGCGGCAGTGGGTGATAAGGTGAAAAAAGGACAAACACTTTTAATTTTAGAAGCTATGAAAATGGAAAATGAAATTAAGTGTGGAATTGACGGTACAGTAAAAGCTATTCACGTTAAAGCTGGAGATACGCTTGAGCAAGGCGTTCTTATGATGGAAGTGGAAGCAGCTGAATAAAATTGTTTAAAACTCGCAAAAATAAAAAAGGGGAAGTTTGATCTGTACCCCTTAAATAAGACAAAT
>JAKLJM010000052.1 GCA_023151145.1 Bacteriovoracaceae bacterium
AAAAGAATCCATCATTGATGCAAGTTTCATTCTCTTAGAATCTGGACCGGTTGTTGATCCCTTAAAAAACTGGGAACATTTTCAGAAAGTATCTATCGTCGATGGAATTATTTCTTGGCCGACAGGATACGATATCGCACCGGAGTATTTGCTCGAACTTGCTGCTTAAATTTATTTTTTGAGAACTGGAATGATTAAAATACTAAAAGCAAAAGCCCATCCCGACCGAATAATTGAAGTTGAATACAATGACGGTATAAAAGGCTCTTTTGTTTTTAGCGATTTTTTCAATTATGAAGGAATTATGTCTCCTCTTGAAGATATTCATTACTTCACCCAAATGAACACCGATCATAAAACTATCAAATGGGGCAATGATATTGATCTTTGCCCTGATATCATTCGATCAATTATCACAAATGAAAAAATTCTTCACGACGGTAAGGTTGTTTTTGATCCAGCCTTAAAGAAAAATGGATGGGTGTCACCTTGAAAAGGTTCCTGGAACCTTTTCGGTGTGTCAGATGATTTTAGAGATCTTGCATTCGTTCCAACGGATTTTGATGTTCACTTTGACCACACTGTCGAATTAAACAGATCCGAACTTTTGCGAAATTTTGTAAAATAGCTTAGAACAAATGAAAGACGTACTCGATACTTTAGAATAATAATGTGTATGGATTGAGATTACTGACAAATGTAAATAGGCATAGCCCTAGGAGCAGATGTATAGCGTTTACAATTAATAAAATCCTTATCCGAAGTAATGATTCCACTAAAAGTGAGATTGTGAATTGCAATATTAAAGATCATAGCATCAGATGAATCAAGACAGGTCTCACCCATAATCTGATAAACATCTTGCCATGAGGCTTTTGCTCCATTCGCTTGTCCAAAGTAAACACAGCCGCCAAGAACAATCGTTTCAACTTCGTTGTTCAGAATACTACCATTCGGCCCAATTGCTTTTGAGAAAAAATTAAAATGCTTAAGCGCCATTTCCTTTAGCTTTTCATTTCTTGATTTATTAGATCTCCATAGATTGTCGATTGCAATGTTGGATTTTATCGTTTTATTTATTATAGCGTGTTCCACTAATTCATATCGCATTACGTGCATAACCTCAGACTTCACAGTAATGTTATAAGCAAGTCCGCATCCCATTTTTGTTAATTTTTTTTTGATTTTGTTTTCTAATGTGGAAGGTTTTGCAGCATTGATTAAAAAGCAACTATCACAAAAAAGTACTTTCCCCGCAAGAGGAAGTGCTGATGAGCCGTTTACAAAATTGATTGGAATAGAAGGTGTGCTCAAATTAGTTCAGCAATCGCTTTTTTGAGATTTTTCTTAGTGCATCTTTTTAAAACGGTTGTGCTTGATACTGTTTGAGATGAATGGAACTTTTTAGCAGCGGCAACGGCTTTAGCAATAAAAGGCTTATCAGCTTTTACAAGCTTTGTAGTCGTCTCTTTCTTTTTTGCAGGTTGTTTCGGCATATAAATCCTCTCATAACTTATCGACACAGCTTCATTATAGCTAAAATAGATATTAGTTTCAAGAAAGCAATTCGTACTGATCTAGGGTAGTTATACTACGCAAGAGGAGTGAAGACAATGCATCAATTATTAAACTCAGACCAGCAACATTGACATTTCAATATGTTGGAATCCCTCATTTTCATGCCTACAATGCTGAGCAACTGCTGTTTTTGATTTAAGTGTTTATCTAATTGACGTAAGCTTTCCAAAACGTGCACATAAACTCATATTTGAATGGGCAAGAATATAAATTAGAGGTTTAAAGTAATGAAAAGCCTATACGATTCAAAAATCACCTCTGTAGAATTTCCAAGCCTGCATGTAATTAAAATTGTTCTAGATAACAATTCTGTTTTTGTCGCTGATTTATCAGATGACTTTAGAGATCTCGCATTCTTTCCAAAGTCTTTTGATGATTGGAAACTTGGAAAAATTGGCGTTGGTCGATTCTCGATTGAATGGCCAACGGGTTTTGATGTTCACTTTGATCACATTGTTGAATTAAGCTCTTCACAGAATCTTTCTGCATAAAAAGGTTCCTGGAACCTTTTTTACTTAAAAAATCATATTTATTGGAAAATCACTTAAAATCGATTTTATTTTCGCCAACGTTCTAAGTTCAGGATTTGAACTAGATGCTTTTTCAAGCTTCACATAGGTGTTAAGGTTTTTCATTTTTAGCTTTTCTGCCATCTCTTTTAGGGTAATTTTTTTCTGTAAGCGATATCTTCTTAACAAAAATGAAAACGCAACTGATGGATCAACTGAAACGGCTACAAAATCTTCCGAGTTTGACTGCTTTTTTTGAGGCAGAGGAAAAATTATCTTAGAGCTTTCGGGTTCAGACAAATACACATTTAAAACTTCTTCCATATTTGAATAAAGCTCAATCAAGCTATCTGCCTCAGTCTGGCACCCCTCTAGCTCCACGCATTCGGCCCAGTATCCACTTTTTTCTTTATGTATTTTAAAATGATATTTCATTTGTCCTCGCTTAAGGCTTTCAGTAATTTTTGCTCAAGCCCTTTTTTTAAATCATTGTTAACGTGAACAGGAATCACCTGCGTTCTATTTTCTTTACGTAAGACATAATGGCTCCCTTTTATTCGAACGATCTCCCACCCTTTCAACAAATACAGCCTTAACATTTCCTTTCCACTTAACGGCACGCGACTTCCTTTACTTTACACCTTTGGGTGTAAAAATCAAGATCCCACTTTAGCCTGTAATTGGCACACTTCCTCTTCTTTTCATAAAATTCAACTAGTTTTGTTCTTTTTTGAAAAAGGTTCCTGGAACCTTTTTTACCCGATTCAAAATTGATAAAGTAATTGATTATTTAATACGGCAAGTTTATAAACCGCTTAGCTCATCTACCATGTTGTAGACAGAGGTACTGGGGTACGCCGTAAAAGGGTTCCCCTTTTTTTATACAAATCATCGAGACAAATAACATGAGTACTAAAAAAACTAATAATTCAAAAATCATTCAAAAAATAAGAAAAGAACGCCTAACCTTCGGAAAAATGATCGAGTCCATTCGAAAGGCAGATAACATAACTCAAGTTGAATTAGCAGCTAAGCTTAAAATATCAAGAGCTCACTTATGCGACTTAGAAAAAGGCAGAAGAACCATAACCGTAGCAAGAGCCATTCAACTTTCTAATATTCTTGGTTATTCAACTCATCAATTTGTGGCTAAAGCTCTTGAAGATATTACCAGTGCAGCTGGGCTTGATGTTAGGATTACTCTGGAAGCGGCTTGAAAACTGCATACTATAACTTCTTTAAAATAGTAGAGATCATTATGTTTAAAATTATCCAAGTCATTCCTACATCAGATTTTAAGGTTTATGTTTATTTCGAAGATGGAAAAATTAAACTTTTCGACATGTCCCACCTCGTTGGTCGCGGCGTGTTTGCTCCACTTAATGATTTAAATGTGTTTAAAAATAAATGCACTATTTTAAACGAACCACTCGCTTCCTAAAAAACTTAACGCTCTGAAAAGGTTCCTGACGTAGGCAGTTTCAAAGAAACTGCAAACCTTTTCGAGAATTGTATTTAAAATATTTTACCACTCAAATAAATTGGCAATGATATAAGTTTTTTATCTTCGTTATAACCCAAATTCTTTAAACTTAATTTATATGATGTTTCCGGATTATATCTAGAGAAATAAGATTCCAAACTTTTTGCTCTCGTTGATTTCTCCGACGACTTGACCTCTACTGGACAAATATCTCCATCTTTTACGATGAGAAACTCCAATTCGGCCCGGGACTCTTGCCAGCTATAAAACGACGTTTTTGATGTACTAGCCAATTCTGTTGCCACAAAATTTTCTGCAATAAATCCTTTGTAATGACCCAACTGTGATTTTAAGAGACTTTCAAATGGCAACTGCAACACTGCACCCAAAAGACCTACATCAAGATAATAAAGCTTAAACTTATTATCACTCGCAAAGGCTTTTAGTGGATGTTCGACTTTTTTTACAATTAAATTTTGTATGACTAAATGAGACTTCACAAGCCAAGTCAATGGTCCACGAACATTCACAAATCCACGCTTATTAGGGATCGCTTCTGAAAATGAAAACTTCTGAACCTCTTCTTCATGATTTTTTGCAAGCTGAATTGCCACCGCATCAAAGACATTTAAGATATGAGTCGCATTTACTGCACCTGCGTGTTTTGCAAAATCTGACTGATAACCTGTAATTAATTGCTCTTGAATTTTCCTCGCCTCCAAGTAGGACGCTCGAGAATCTTTTTCTTTATGAAATTTTATAAAAGTTTTTACCACTTCAGGCATGCCACCCACAAAAAGATAGTCCTTCCATGCTTCTATAAATTTTTGATGATATACTTCAGGAATACTTTTTATTTCTTGTTGAGTAATTTTTATTTCAACATATAAGGCATGCAACTTTTCATTGATGGCCATTAAAAATTCTTCAAAATTCATTGGAAACATTTTTAAAAATTCAACTTTACCCACAGGAAATGAGCTTTCGGTTGCCATAATTCCTAAATAACTTCCAGCCCCTATAATGGCCAACGCTGGCATTTCCTCTTCAAAATACTTTAAGGCCGTTAAAGCTTCTGGGCACTCTTGAATTTCATCAAAAAATAATAACGTTTCACTAGGAGTAATTGATTCATTTGCCAGCAAAGATATTTGCTTTAAAATTTCATCGGCACTTAAAGTTCCTTCATTTTTAAAAATGGAATGAAAATTTTTTTGAGATAAAAAATCGATTTTCAAAAATTTTTTAAAATGGTTACTTCCAAATTCTTTAACTATATAGGATTTACCAACCTGTCGTGCACCTTGAAGAATAAGTGGCTTTCGGCCTTCTTTTTTTTTCCAAGTTATAAGTTCATTTAGAATTTGTCTCTTCATATGTTACAGAATATCACGATTTATCATTTTAATCATTCAAATTATATTGTTTTTGCTATTTTATGTAACGTTAGAACACAAAGGTTCCTGACATAGGTAGTTTCGAACACACCTCACAAAAACACTAACCACCTGATTTTACAATAAAAAACCAGATAAAAAGCACTTACTTCTATTAAATAAAAGGATAATCTTCTAGTGGATAATTCTAAAAGGTTTTTCCCGAAAAGGTTCCTGGAACCTTCAGAGTTAAGTCAAATTTTTACAAATTCAAATAATGCATCGGGAAGGTTCCTGGAACCTTTTTGCTTAGCTTAGTTTTAGACCTCTTTCTGTGCAGACTGATTTTAAAAGCTCCATGTCTTTTCTAAAGATATTTATGAATTTTATTTTTTCATTAAGCATATCTATGGTCCAACCTTCAAGAGCGAGCTTGGCGATGCCCTCATCAAAAAACGAAGCACTTGCAACTTTTATGTCTTCAAAGTCTAATGTGATCACTTCGTTTGTCGATAAAATTATCTTTCTTAATTTTTCACCGGCAACTCTTGTGGTGTAATCATTTTTAAATTCTTCACGAATAAGTATTTTCATTTTTATTCCAGTGGAATACTGGCCATGCACCAAGTGCCAGTTAATTTATATTTTAGCTTTGATGTTTTGTAGTTTCTTGTGCCAAAGTTTTTTCTTACTTGAGCATTTCTACTAAGCACGACCAGACGACCTTTTAAATCTTTGATATTTTCAAAAAGATAATACAAACCGAAACCGCCCGCGCGATCCCTTCTTGTTCCCACACCTTTTTCAAAAACTTTTTCCAAATATTCTTCATCTGAATTACATTGATATTTTGTTTCTAACTTAGCTGGAATAGTTACTCCCATATCAAGAATTCCAAACTCAAAGTGCTTCTCACTAATACCAGCATAGATAAAATATCGCTCAGCCGTTGAATGATCTACTGAGTTTTGCATTAATTCATTTATTACAAGATTTATATCCCACAAGACATCTTCAGAAAGAACTGTTTTAAATTTTTCATTTAATAATAAAATGAACTCTGGTGCAATTGCCGATGATTTTCCGTATATTAGAAAATCATTTTCGATCATTCTTAGTTCTTCAATTTTCAAAAATCCTTTTAACTGAATCGATTTATTTTGAAAGGCTAAAAATGCTGAATGTATTTTTAATTTTTTGAATTTTAAGATTAATTTTTTGTTCAGAAGCTACATCTAAAAGGGCAAATAAAATGGCATACCCTGCGGGTGTTATCTTTTCTGTTTTTTCAAAAGATAATGTTAGGTCATGCCCTTCTCTAATATTCGTAATGATTTCGAGAAGACTATCAAGCCTTCCATCATCAATAAATTTAGGTAATTCCACTGTGCTTTGAATATTCATACGCAAACTATATCACACCTATAGAAACTCAGATACTTACAGGTGGCAATCAAGGCTAGTTTTTAGAAAAAGCACTATAAATACAAAAACTTAGGGCTGCTTTGATTTATAACTGCGCCCTAAGTACGACACACCGAGAAGGTTCCTGGAACCTTTTTTAAAGTGAGGGCGTGGTATTTGTTGGCCCTTGGCGGACGACGTGAAATCCTGGCGACATGATCTCTACCTTATTTTTGGCAAACACTTCTTGAATATTTTTATGGAGCTCACTGTAGACTCGAGGAAGTTTTGCCGCATGTTCAGTATAGGCATTGAGTTCATAGGAAATATGATAATCATTAAGAGCTGTTTGCAAAACAAACGGTTCTTTATCGTGATTAATTAAACTTGATTGATGAGCAGCATTTTTAAGCATTTCATGAACCAGAGACCAAGGCGTATCATAACCAATAGTGACCGTTGTGTTTACGATAAGATCTTTTTTATCTGCTTTGATGGAAAAATTTAAAATATCTCCACCCAATATTTTTGTATTTGGAATCGTGATTGTTTCATTTTTAAAAGTGAGCAACTTGGTCACTGTAATACCTTTTTCTATAATTTGCCCTTTGTGTGAATCGATTTGCACGATATCTCCCACTCTAAAGGGGCGCATATAAGTTAAAACAACACCTGCCACAATATTTGAAATTGCACTTGAAGAACCAAGAGAAATCAACAAACCTAAGAAAACAGAAACTCCTTCAAAGGCTTTTGAACCACTTCCCGGCAAATAAGGATAAACTGCCACAAAAGAGAACGCGACAATTAAAAACTTTATTAAGCTATAAGTTGTATCGGCCCATTCGGCATAAAATCCTTCAAATACAATGTCGCCCCTTTGAATTTTTTCAAAGAAAAACTTCGTTGCTTGTAAAAGTTTTCTCGCCACAAAAGCAATGACGGCAATGGTAATTAAATTTGGAATATAGTTCACCCAACTTATTCCAATGTTCACAAACGTTTCTTTCACTAAATCTAATAGACTCAATGACCACTCTCTAGTCTCTGGAACTTCCGCAAAGATTAAAGGCACGGCTAAATAAAGAAGGAAAAAAAGCACGATCCATTTGGCATAAAACAAAACACTTCTAAACATCAATTCAATATTATCAACGTTTAAAATTTCATTATTTCTCACAACTAAACTTCGATACCAAAGATTTTTTTTCTTAGAGACTAAGCTTTGAAAAAAACCAAATAACTTATAAACCGCAATCAACACAATTAACGAAAATACGATATTAAGCACAAGCGCTGTATTAAAAACCATCTTTCTCTCCTAATTAAGGTTCCAGGAACCTTTTCACTGCGGCAAGAATCTTGTGTGAAGCAAAGCCGTCACCATAAGGGTTTACCACTTTTTGGAAGGCTTGATACTGATTAACGTCTGTAAAAAGCTCACTGGCCTTTTGATAAAGAGTCTCAAGCTTTGTTCCAAGTAGCAGTGACGTTCCTGCCGTTACACCTTCTGGCCTTTCGGTATTATCACGCATAACAAGAATTGGTTTTCCAAAATATGGACCTTCTTCTTGCACACCACCTGAATCAGTCATGATGAGGTATGACTTCTTCATGAAAAACACAAAATCAGGATACTCAAGCGGATTTAAAAGATGAATTCCCTTCACTCCACCGAGCTCATTTTCCACAACTGATTTTACGTTAGGATTTAAATGCACGGGCAATACTATCTCTGCCCCATGTTCATGATGTAATTTTTTTAATGTTCGACAAATATCTTTTAATGGCTCGCCATGATTTTCGCGGCGATGGGTGGTTACAAGAACTATTTTTTTAGAAAAATCTATGCTCGAATATTTTTTCATCATCGCTTCATCATCGATTAAATCTTTCGCCATTCTAAGCGCATCAATCGACGTGTTCCCGGTCACTATTAACTCTGTGCCTACCACACCCGATGTTCTTCCTTCTTTTTCTAAATTCTTTTTCGTTTCTTCCGTCGGTGGAAAATGTAATTCAGCAAAAGTTGAAACCATCTGACGATTAATTTCTTCTGGAAATGGTGAGTGCTTGTCAAAAGTTCTAAGACCCGCTTCAATATGGGCCACTGGAATTTTTTGATAAAACGCCGCCAAGGCACCTGCAAACGTTGTGGTTGTATCACCTTGAACCATTACCACATCTGGTTTTACTGCCTCTAATACTTTATGGGCATTTGCTAATATGTTCGCTGTTAATTCTGCTAACGATTGATTGGGTTTCATCACGTTTAAATCGTGATCAGCTTTCAATTTAAAAAAATCCATAAACGGCACAACCATATCTTTATGTTGTCCCGACAAACAAATCACTGGTTCAAAACCAAAATTTTTACATTCTAAAATGACGGGTGCCATTTTAATGGCTTCGGGTCTTGTTCCAAAAATAAACATGATTTTTTTCATCGCGTCCTCAAAATTTAACAATGTTTACAATGAATTCTAGTTAATTTAGTTATTTATGTCTAATAAGTATTCTTTGGCATTTGCACTTATAAAATCATGAAAAAGTGAAAAACTTGACGTAAGAATCAACCTTTGAAATATTTTTTAAAAGAGGTTTAGGATGAAAATCAGTTATTTTCAAGAAACAGATACTTTATATTTTGAACTTGATGAATCAACATCTGTTGATTCTAATGAAGTTTCACCTGGTGTTGTTTTTGACTTTGATCAAAACAATAAAATCGTCGGCATTGAAATTGAAAAAGCATCGAACTTAGTTAATTTAAAATCTCTACCTATCTCTAAAAGCAATCCATAAGATTGCTTTTTAATATTTTCGAAGCGTCTGCAGCAATTTCAAATTCCCCAATATCGTCTTCTTAAACGGCATTTTTGATTCGCCCAACTTTAAATCATAGCGAAGTAAAAAAGGCACTTCAGAACAAAGAGCTCCTTCCATATCACAACGAAGAAGAATCTCGACCATTGAAGCGAAACTTTTTTCAAAGACTACGTCATTAGGAAAACGTTTTTTTACTTTTTCCACAATTGCTGGTGAATAAAGACGATAGCCACAAGAGTAGTCGCGAACCCCTGGAACATTTCTAATAATTTTAAATAGACAAGTAAGACCGAATGAAAGAATTTGTCTCCACCACACAACGCCTTCTATTCGGGCTCCGGCGCGAAAACGTGAAGCGATAACAACATCGTAGCCTTCACAAATTTTCTTCACCATCTCTGGTAAAAAGAATGGCGGATGAGAATTGTCTCCATCCATTAAGCCATATGCTAGTGCCGGTTTACTCGTTTGCATGTCGGCCAAATATTTTTCAAAAGCCGTATTGATTCCGCCTGTTAATCCGCGATTTTCTGGATGGCGATAATATTCTAAGGGAAAGCTTGTAAATTCATTTTTAAGTTCAGACCAAAGTTCTGCTGTATTGTCTCTACTGCAATCATCAATGATTAAAACCCTAGTCACAAACAATTCTCCATAAACGGCATTTAACGTTTCAAATTGTTTTAAAAGTGGTTTTAAATTTTTTGCTTCATTATAACAAGGAAGCGCGATAAGAATTTCCTTTTTAATGGTCTAATCCTTTTTTTTATTCGTTAACATCAGATAGGGAATCACACCCAATATATTGACAAACATTGTATAAAACCAAAAGTTATTAAACAAAGTAGCCCCATTATTTTGCCCTAAAAAGCGAAAAAGATTTTCATAGGCCACATGCCCAACCCCAAGTCCAGCGGGTGAAATGGGAAGAGCAACCGCCACTTGCCCCAAAGGAATAATTGTCGCCAGATCTTTTATGCCAATATCGCCTTCAAAAAAATTCATATTGATCAAATAAAAAGCAGAGATTGATAAACCATGGGCAAATAAGCT
>JAKLJM010000053.1:0-6458 GCA_023151145.1 Bacteriovoracaceae bacterium
GCAAGCTAATCAATTAGCGTAGGACAATATATATGAAATTTGTTAAACCTCTTTCGTTAGTAATTGCTCTTTTATCGCTAAATTCATTTGCAAATGAAGGTGTTATCACCGGGCAAGCTGCTCAAAACCTTTTTGACAATTTAAAAGGTCAGTATGAATACAGTGCAAGCGCCATCGTTTCAGGTTTAAGAATTGATACGATAACTAGACACGACACCAAGGTATCTTGCGATAAAGAAACTGTAACTTATGCCAACAATAAATCAGAGACTACGATTACTTGTATAAGCTTAATCAAATAATACTCCATTTTCGACATTGACTCTCTCATTTCTTGGTCGTTTAATTATAATGAAATCTGATTAAATACCTAAAGAGAGAGTCCATGATGTTCAAGAAATTTGTTGTCTCCGTCTTTTTTTCCGCATTTTCTTTTTCTTCAGTAGCAAATGAATATCTTGAAAAAATTCAACCTATTTTTGATAATCGCTGTATTGCTTGTCACAGCTGTCTAAATGGTCCATGCCAACTCAATCTTCAAAACTATGAAGGCTTTGCTCGCGGGGCACATCATCAAAATGTTTATGATGGTACTAGACTTAATAGCGTCCATCCCACCAGACCAAGTATTGATGGAAAAAGTGTTTTAGATTGGAGAAACTTAGGCTTTCATGACTTGAATACATCAAAAAAACTTGATGAAAACTTATTTTATCAATTCATTGGAGAGAAGCCATTAGAGAAAAAAGACATTCCTTTTAAAACTGTAAAAGAAAGCGCCTTTTGTTTGGATGATCTTGATCGAACTAAAATACTTTTTTCATTGAATGATAGTTTAAAAATGCCTTATGCTCTACCTCCTATAAATGCAGAAGAAAAGAAGACTATTGGAAGCTGGCTAGAAAAAGGTGCTCCCGGACCAACAAGCCTAAATCCAATTGTAGATAAAAAACAAATTTTAAAATGGGAGAATTTTTTTAATCAAAAAGATGAACGCCACAAATTAGTTAGCCGTTATCTCTATGAGCACCTTTTTTTGGCCCATATTTATTTCACCAACAATCAAAAAAATTACTATCGTCTTGTTCGGTCACGCACGCAATGTCTTAATGGTATCGACGAAATTAACACTAGACGACCTAACGATCCACCCGGTGGAAAGACCTTTTATTATTGCTTAAAACCTTATCAAGCTACAATAGTGGCAAAAACTCATCTGCCATTTGAATTCAATGATAATGTCTTAAAAAGACTCAATGACCTATTTTTTAAATCTCAGTGGAAAATTACAACACACAAAACTTATGAAGAAAAATATCAGCAAATCCATGCTGAAAATCCTTTTCATGTATTTAGCGATATTCCGGTAAAAGCACGCTATCAATTTCTCTTAGATAATGCTCACTTTATCGTAAGCACATTTATCAAAGGACCTGTATGTAATGGAAGCATGGCCGTAAACTCAATCCAAGAACAATTTTTTGTCATGTTTATCGATCCAAAATCTGACAATATGGTTCGCTCAAAAGAATTTGAAAATAAGGCAAAAGAACTACTCATTCTCCCTGGACACTGGGGAAGCGATATAAAGCTAACCGAAACCCTGTCGTTGAATAAAACAATTATTAAACATCGAGAAGGCTACCGTAACTTACGAGCAGACTGGATGGTCAAACTATTTCCGGAAGGCTATGACTTAAATGATCTTTGGGATGGAGAAGGCCATAACGACAATGCTCTCCTAACCGTTTTTCGCCACGATGATAATGCTAAAGTCACCAAAGGTTTTAAAGGTGATTTACCCAAGACATTTTTCTTTCTAGATTACGCTCTTCTTGAAAGATTGGTTTATAACTTAGTCGTAAACTTTGATGTCTACGGAAATATTTCTCATCAAATGTTAACTCGTATCTATATGGATCTCATTCGAATGGAAGCCGAGGAAATTTTCCTATCTTTCTTACCACCAGAATCGCGCACAACTTTGCGCCAAGATTGGTATCGCGGCTTTTTAAGCCAAGCGATGATTGATTATATTTATCCTTTAACTGCAAAAGATCACCCAACAAAAATTAAATATCAAATCCCAAAACTTGCAAAATTTGAATTTGTAAAAAAAGTTCTAAGAGAAAGAATTCATCCTAACGTTCGTGGAAATCATGACGTCATCAATTGGAAAACGCTATCAAGCTTAACTTTAAATGAGAGTATAAGTGATGAAGAAAAAGTCTTAAGAGATCTCTCATCAATTGAAGCGCAAAATGGATTCGAATTTGTAAACTATTTACCAGAAACCTCTTACCTACTCGTTCAAAATCAAAACAAAGAAAGTAGCGTCTACACGTTTATTAAAAATCGTGAACACGATAACATCTCTTGGATTTTAGGTGAATCCTTACGCTTTAATGAAAAGGAAGATCGTCTTACTATACTACCAGGCTTTTTTAGCTATTATCCAAATCAGTTTTTTGTGGTTCAAGCTCATGAGTTAAAACTTTTCAGAAAAATGGCCCTTGGTGTTGATTCAAAATCAGATTATGAGAGCTTTTTAAAGAAATTTGGAGTCTCTCGAATCTCTCCACAATTTTGGACTGTTTTTGATGAGCTCAATCTCATGTATAAGAAGTATCATATACAAGAAGCCGGAGTCCTTGATCTCACTCGTTATGAAATGCACTAATTCAAGAACTTATAACACCTAAAGCTGTCTATATTTTAGACAGCTTTAGTAATAATTATCCTCCCACTCTCCTCTGATTGAAGAAAAATTTGAATCGGCTATCTTTAGGATATTCAACTTTAAATTCGCCTTTTTTGGGAGATTCTTATTATGAAATTTACAATTATTGCTCCAGTGATCGCTCTTACTTTTACCACATTAATCTCCATCAATGAGGCACAAGCAAGTTCAAACATCTGTGACAGCTCTCTACAAAAAATTTGTAAAGATACTGAAGTACAAATGAAAGAAAGAAATTCATACGTAGCAAAACTTAAACAAGAAATTGCTGCTGAAGCTTCTCAAAAAGCAGCTCCAAGAATTGAAGAAATGAAAAAGAAAGTTAAATCATACCGATTTATTAAGAGAATGATTGAAACATTTAAAATTAAAAATCAAGAATTAATGAGATCAGCTAAATTAAGAATCGGCGATATTGAAAGTGTTGTTACCGATAATGGAAACGTTGATAAAATTAAGGGTTACATGTATCAAGCTATCGATGAAAGTAATTTTGATCAAGCTACTAAATCAGCTTTTAAATCGACAGTTAAAAGTATCGTTGTAGGAAACTTTGGTGACTTTATTGAAAAAACTGACTTAGAAAATAATGTTATCGCTCAACTTCTAAGCAATGCTTGTGGAAGTGATGGTTTAGTTGATAATGCTTTTGCCACTACACTTAATGAGCAAAAATATGTTCTCATTTGCCCAGGTTTTTTAATTACTTTAAAACAAGCTGCTAGTGATGAAGTGAGATTTAATACAATCCTTCAAGCTATCTCACACGAAATGGGTCACCATATTGATAATGGAAAGTTTGGAAATGAACTTTATGCTGATTATTTAAATTGTTTAGCGACAAATCACTCAAGCAGATTTAACAAAACAAAAGATGATGAAAAATTTTGTAAGAAAAATGAAAAAGATCCAAGCTTATGTCAAAAGAAAGTCACTGAAAGCCATGGTGGTGAATTAGTCGCTGACCAATGGGGAATTTTAGTTACAGCACTACATGCTAAAGCACAAAGATACTCATTTGCGGACGCTGAACAAATGTTAACTGATTCATGGGTGAAATTATGTGGATCTGGTGACGAAGGGATTCACCCATCTGGTGATTTTAGAATTGGAACTCTTATGCCAACGAACCCAAGCATCAACGAAGTCTTAGCTTGTGGACAAAAAGAATTAACTGCTCCAGCCTGTACATTCGCTGGCGAAGCAAAATAATCAACGCACCGAAAAGGTTCCAGGAACCCTTTAATAAGGGTTCCTGGAACCTTTTTTATTTTAATTACATGTAAATTGCATTTCTGCATTTCCCCAAGTGTCTCTTTTAATGTCGTGTCTAATAAAATAATAAGTATCACCATCCCAACTGATCGGACTATCTCCTTTCCAGATGATGCTTGTATCGCTTGAAACTGCACCGTAATAATAGATAGTATTGCGTGTTCTAGCGATTATGAATGATTCTCCTGACTCTAGGCTGTACCAACCATTCGTTTGCCACTCTTTATCAAGGTTTAAAACATGAAAGGCAACATGAATTTTTTTATGGCATTTATTAGTAGCAATCAAATTGAACCAATCTTCTTTTGGTGGAAAAGTATTTTCTTGAACAAAAGTATCATCAGTTACAATTCCCTGTTTCCAACTCAAAATATTGTCGAAGTTCTCTTGGTCTAGCATCACTCCACCATTCATGAACTCATTTCCCCATGTATGAACACCAACGACCATATCGTTTTGATCATTTTTTCTTAATGAACTTCCAGACATGCCACCGTAAGTATCACAGCGATAAGTAGCTTTCCATCCTCCTTCAACTGCTAGTGGGCATTCCACTCCCCACATCGTTCCCTCTTCTTTGTCTCCAGGATAGCCAATGATTTGAGTGAAATGTTGAACATCAGAGCTTGGTTCATAGACTTTAAAACCTGCCCAACCAATATTATCGCCAATCGCTTCGCTTAATTCGATTACGGCATAATCGTATCCTACATCTGCTACTTTATTGATATAGTCTTTATGTAAATAAAGCTTAGTAGCAGCAACGACTCCATAAGGAGTTCTTTGTCCGTTGATTCTGCCTGGAGCAAAATAGATCGCTTGATAAAACTTTTCTTCACTCTGACTATAAATACAATGAGCAGCAGTAATCACGTGCTTTGGTCCAATTAAGGTTCCAGTACACATCCCATCACCATTACTGATGATTTGGCCAACAATACGAGCAGGAAATGCAGATGTATCGTAAATTTGTGCCCGCTCGAACTCACCAAATACTTTTTTTAATTTTCCCATTCGACCAAAAGACGGCTCATTTAATTTTGCCGCCATTAATGAAGTGGTCATCAAAAAGAAAGAAAAAGCGATTGCCAACAAGTTTTTCATAACTGTCCTTTTAAATAAAAAATAAAGGATACTTATAGAAAATTTATTTGCACTCGCCTATAAATATTAGCAAATGTCAGTATTTAAGTTTTGCTTATGCTAAGGGTTCCTGGAACCTTTTTTAGTTTTAGGAACTGGCGCTAGAGTAAAACTTTAAAGCAAATTTCCAGAAGCGATGACTTAAATAAATCAGTGTCGGCGCTAGAATTAATGGCCAAAGTAAATACACTAGATCTGGTGGATTCAAAATCGCACGGGCCGGAATACTTACGACTACACCAACGGGAATCACTGTTAATAAGGCCCATTTAAACCAAGCAGAATACATTGAATCAGGTCGCATCCCAAGGCGATAAACCTGCCACCATAAAAATTGTAAATTTTCTGAGCGAGTAAAAATCACCGCTGTGGCAGAAAACATAAAGCGCACAGAATAAATAACTGCCAATGAACATGGAATTAAGAAAATGAGCCATAAAAGTCTTAATGGTTCAAAACTATCTAAACCTTTTAAGCTGTAAACTAACCATGAAAGACCTAAAACTAAATTTCCAAGAATCGCAGTATTAGCTTTTTGCAAAGTAATCATAAATTGGGAATTAACTGGCTTGGCCAGCAACATATCCAAATCACCTTTGCGCACTTTTTCAGTGATGTTTTCTAAGTTCTCATGAATGATGATCATATAAAAAGCATCAATCACAAATAACAAACCTAGAAACACTCGCATTTCTTTTAAACCCCAATCTCCAATTTTGTTAGTGTGTTGGTAGAGAACTTCAAAAGTTACAATCTGAGCAATATACCAAAAAACATCGGTCACAAATCTAGTAAAAAAATTGGCGCGATATTCAAGATCTGAAATCAAACTGGCTTTAAACATGGCTAAATAAAGAGAAAAATATTTTTTTAAGTTATCCACAAAACTAAGCTTTACTGACGTCATCATACTAAGCTCCCGTTCCAGCATAAGTATCTAAGCCCTTTTTCCACAACCAGTATCCAAGTAAATTTAAAACAATTAATCCAATACTGACTGAGACAAATCCATTGAGCATTTGTTGGTAATCTACTCTGCCAACAATATAGCCAACTGGTAAAAATGCACCTGCAGAAAATGGCATAGCGATAAACCATTCTTTGTAAGGACTCGGTAATAAATCCAGCGGAAACAATTCTCCCATTAAAATCCACAGTGCTAAATTTTTAGCAACGGTAAAAGATGAGATTTTGGTAAAATGAAAAGCCATACATGAAATAAGAAAACTAATTGTATGAACGAGAATGAGATAATAAAAACACAAGAGGACGGCTAAAGGCAATTTAGATAAATCAGTTG
>JAKLJM010000053.1:6525-16609 GCA_023151145.1 Bacteriovoracaceae bacterium
ATAACCCATTAACTGAGACAAATAGTATTCATAAAATCCCATTGGGCGAACAATTATACTATTGAGTGTTCCCGAAGAAACCTCCTCGATCATTTTAAATTCATACATCCAGCTGGTTGAAATCCTGGTAAAAAATGCAGCCCAAAGTGCATAACTTAAGTACGATTCAATTCCATATCCACTGATCGCAGTCGTTCCAGCACCAGCAAAAACCCCCATCCACAACAAGACCTCAATCCCTGTTGTTAACGTTGGCTGCACTAAAGCATCTATAAAATAATTTAATCTGTACTCAAGATTTGAAACGATCGCCAATTTAGCGAACGCGAGATTCCTGTTCCAGAAAGCGGCGAATAACTTCTTCAAAATCTACCTCTTCATCCTCTGCTAATTCACTATTGCTTTTAGATACAAACTCAGGAACGGTTCCCTGATAAACAATCTTTCCATGACTGATGAGCAATAGCCTATCTGCAAGTTTTGCAATATCATCCATATAATGACTGGTTAAAATTACGGTTGGAGATTTCTCTTTCACGTAATTTGCCAAAAAATTTCTAATATTTTCTTGGGCCACAATATCTAAGCCAATAGTTGGTTCATCTAAAAATAAAACTTTCGGCTCATGTAAAAGAGATCCAATGATTTCCATTTTCATTCTCTCACCTAAGCTCAATCGTCGTAATTGAGTCTCTAGAACATGCTGGCACTGGAGCATTTCTGCTAAATCACGAACTCTCTTTCTGGTTTTTTCAACATCGAGATTATAGATTCGCGCCAAAAGTGCATAAGAATCGACGGGAGAAATATCCCACCACAGTTGATTTTTTTGTCCTAAAAGAATACTAATTTGACTCAAAAACTCATAATCTCTTTCCCAAGGTTTAAAACCCAAAACTCGGGCATCACCAGAGCTTGGAGTCACTAATCCTGAAAGAATTTTTAACAGAGTTGTTTTACCGGCCCCATTTGCACCCACGAGACCAATGATTTTCCCAGACTCGATTTGAATGCTCGTTTTCTCTAAAGCTATTTTTTTTGTATATTCACGGTTCCATATCCCTTTTATGGAATTCATTATTCCTTCAGGCTTTTGATAAGTTTTATATTCGCGACATAAATCTTTCGTTTCGATAGCGATTGTCATAAAAATCCTAATTGAAAATTAAAACCCTATCCTACCAATTTCCACTAAAAAAAAACAAGCTTTTCAAGCTAAACAATAACCATTAACATTTTGAAAAGGAGTGTTTATGGAAAATGATGTGAATTTAGTTCAAAAACTAAGAGAGGAACATAAAAGTAACCTTGAAGAGTTGGAAAAAAGCTTTGCTGAAAAAAAAGTTGAGCTCACTCAACTCATTCAAAAATATCCACTTACTTCTGTTGCCGTTGCTGCAGGAATTGGTTTTTTAATAGGTAAAATTTTTTCTCAAAAAAGATAGAGGTCAAATATGTTGGAACTTTTTAAACTCGTTGAGCCATTTTTAACTCTCATGGCCGGTCAACGTCAAATGATCACAGAAAAATCTCTTAAACTTTCGGCCGAAATCTTAAATCAATTAAGAAAAGTCATTACTTTAGTAGCGATGCTTTTAGGAAGCTTGGTTTTATTCTGCTTAGGTATGTCGTATTTCATTGATCGGACATTAGACCAATTGGATAATGGTGCATTTCAATTCACTCCTTCACTTATCTTTTTAGTGCTCTTCATGCTTCTTTGTTTAGCAGTTGTTCTTTATGCCACCAATAAAAATGTCTGGACTTCAATCTTTAAAAAAGACCGTGATGAAGAAGAAGCTGAGAGATTGGAAAGTCAAAGATCACAAAGAGAATCGTCTAATCCCATTGAAACAGCTATTTCATTGCTCATTCTTGATATCGTTAAAGAACGTGAAGAAAAAAGAAAAACTCCCTCAACTACTTCTCAACATCCTGAGGCTTAAATGAAAGACACCATTATTTCCCTACTCACTAAAAACTTTTTTAAGTTTTTTACAGCTTTCGCTTTAATTATTTCATTTCTCTATATTCTTTCACCCTTTTTTGTTCCCATCATTTTAGGATCCATATTGGCCATGGCCCTAAGCCCTTTTGTTAAAAAATTCATGGACCGAGGAATGTCGCGAAAAAAAGCAATTAATATGCTGACACTTATTATTTTCATCATTGGCTTAGTGCCTTCTATTCTCTTTTCTATTCGTGGTGCAACAGTTGTGGCCGAACTTTTTAACAATCAAGGATCACTTGATAAACTTAAAGCTTTAAAAGAAAACGCCTTGAATTTTTTAGATTCTCATGCTGCAACACTTGGCTTATCAACAGATGAAATTCATGTCTACTTAGAACAAATTTTACAAAATGTTGGTAAATTTTTTCTAGACCTCTTTAGTAATTTTTTAAGTCAAATTCCCGACCTCATTCTAGTGAGTTTAATTACCTTTATTGCTATTTATTTCTTTTTATTTGAAGAAGAAAAGATTCGCTCTCTGTTTGATCGTTACTTTTACTTCTCTAATGATCGGGCCGATCGTTTTATCAAGGTCCTAAAGTCTAGTTGTCGAGAAGTCTTTTTTTCGAATGTCCTTACAGGCATCATTCAATCATTTATTGTGACTATTGGGGCCTTAATTTTTGGAGTTGGGGATTTCTTTATTATCTTTTTCATTACATTCATTTGTTCTTTTATACCTGTCTTAGGTGCTGGTCCCGTCGCTTTTGTGTTATCTCTCATAGCGTTTGGACAAGGACATATCGTTGCGGGAATCGGTATGTTAGTTATTAGTATTGTTTCTGGTTTAGCAGATAATATCATTAGACCATATCTTGCTTCCATGGGAGAAGTTGAAGTAAATGGCTTTATTAGTTTCTTAGCAGTCATTGGTGGAGTGATTGTTTTAGGACTACCAGGCTTATTTGTAGGTCCTTTGCTAGCATCTTTAGTATTTGGGGTGCTTCCAATCATTATAGAAGAATATTTCCCACCAAAAAATGCTGAACATGAAACTTCTTCTGAGACAATTTGATCCTACTGAGTTCTAACAATATCTAACAAAGGGCCTTTTTGGCCCTTTTCTTTTTTAAACAACTACATTTTTGACGATTTTAGTTTCTTTTCGACTCCAAAAAGTTGGCACCATGGTTGCTTTTACAGAGTGTCTCTGGAGACAGAGAGAATTCAAGAGGGGGACATTCATGCAGTTAAATAAGATCATCGTATCTTCATCGGTTCTACTTTCACTTCTATCAAGCCACATTGTTTTAGCACGTCCAAATACTGGAAGCTTTGACCCTTTTGAACCAGATCGCCCTACACGTCCTGGAGATATTGGTGGTGGTTCTAGTGGTGGATTTGATCCCTGGGAACCAGACAGACCAACAAGACCAGATCGTCCAAGTGAAAGAGAACAAGTCATAGAGAGATCTCTTAGACAATATTTTCAAGGTGAATCAAGAGTCGATTTATTAGCTGACTTTGAATTACGAAGACAATTAGAAAACAAAAGGATTCTTTCAATCGAAATAGTTGCTTCAACGGAGCAGGGAAAGGGTCAGGCTCAACTTTTAGTAAATCGTTTAGAGGTTGGTTATCCTCAACAGGTTCAAAGACAATTGAGCCAATACCGTTTTGAAGTTGATCAATTACGCTCAGTGGTTGGAAGAGATATTTTTGATTTAGAATTAAGTTTAAAAGGTAGATTTTACATTGACCGTGTCATTCTTAAAGTTCAAGAAGATAGACGAGTCGAACCACAACCAAGGGTAGAGACTGTAAGACAAGTGATAAATCAAACTATTCAAGGAGAAGGTGGAGTCACTCTTGATCGTATGCTAAATCTTCAAGAGCACCATGGGAAAGTTATTAAACGACTTGCGATTAGAGCAAGGGCCCTAAGAGGTATGGCGAGAGCTCAGCTTTTAGTAAATAACATGACAAGAGCAGAAGCAGGTTTAAGCACTTACACCAGTGAGGTATCATTAGACTTTTATGGTTCTGAAAGACTAGGTTTAGATGTGCAATCGCTTAGAGCAGTTGTAAAAGGAAACGTAGTTATTGAAGAAGTTATTTTAGAAGTAGAATCAAGAAGAGTGAATCCTGGTCCAATTGATCCACCAAGAGAAAGAAGAATTGAGCGCGTCTTGAATACTCGTCTTTGGGATAATCAAACATTGGAACTAAGAAATGTCCTTGGTCTTAATCCAAGAGCAGAGGAAAGAGAAGTTGAAAATATAGAACTAGTCATCCGCGGATCAGAATTTGGCTCAAGAATCAAAGCCTGCCAGAAATCAACAGTCTTTGCTTCTATAACTTGTGGGCAAGTAGAAGTCCTAAGAGGTGATTTTGCCATCGTAAGATTAAACATCCCTTGGGGAACTAAGGCCAAAGATTTGGCACTTCAAGTAAGAGGAATGGTTGATTTAGAAAAAATAATTATCGACTTAAAATAGAAAAAAAAGGAGGACTTATAGTCCTCCTTTTTTTATTCTTGATCACAAGTAATTGGTCCAGAAATTTCAAATTTATTATCATTAACATCAGTCTTAACAGTATAGTTACCAACATATTTACCAGAAACTTCATCATATTTAGTTTCCATCATAACTGTAACGACATTGTTATAATCAAGATCAAAATTTTCTTTATAAGCTAAAACTTTTAGCTCATCATTACTATTCCAATATTGAGGAATTTCTTTAATAGAAAAATCTACACTCTTAAGCTCCGCAGGGATGGCACTATTTTTTTGTACAAGTTTAATGGCTGTCGGCTCTATTAAAACTGCACCAAAACTTCGAGGAGTAGTGGCCGAAACTTCTAGAACTAATTCATTGGTTTCAGTGACACAATAAAAACCGCCTGTCGCAAAGGCAGAGATTGAAGATAAAGCAATAAGTGAAGTGAAAAGAATCTTTTTCATAGAGCCTCCATAATTTTCATATGAAGGCTTTATAACATAATTTTGATTTAGAATTTGTTAGGTCTGTAAGAATTACTAACGGTTAATTTCTCTAGTTAATGTGTTGAAATTTGAGTTTACACAGCTAACAAATGAATAATCGATAGAAGTACGGTCAAAATTATAACAATCTTGCATCCATACACGATTTTCTAACGATCTTTGTGCCTCTCTGAAACCCGAGTTCACACAACTTACAAATGAATAACTCACATCATTTCCAATATTCATACAGTAGGGAAAAAATCCACCGATCTCTCTTTGTACATTTGAAAAATTTGAATTTATACAACTTGAAAAAGAATAACTAACCCCTGTTCCATAGTGTGAACAGTAACTTAAAAAAATAAGTTCTTCAGGTTTTTTTAATTCAGTATTTGCATAACTTAATTAACTAAAAACGACAGCAAGGCCTAAGATAATATTCTTCATGATAAACTCCCATCTATCTCGATGATAAAAAGATTAACGAATTATTATTTAAGCTTAGAACGAAGAGGAATCAGTCGGCAAGGAATTCAAAAAAATTGGGAAAAGATTTTTTCACATGTTGCGCATTGTAAATCAAACCACCATAATTTTTACGCATAAAAAGAGCTGCCATCATAATCATACGATGATCATTGGGGGCAAAATATTCAAAAGCGCGATATTTTTCCACCGTGCCTTCTATGGATAATGTATAAGTCTCAGCATCGTACTGATAATGAACACCCGCAAAGTTGAGAATTCGAAGCATTTCAGCAATACGATTTGATTCTTTATGTTTTAAGACTTCAAGACCCACAAACGTCGATTTCCCCTCAATGTGAGCGGCTAAAAAAACTAAAGTAGGAATCAGATCAGGATATTTTCGCCCATCCCCCATAATTGGTTTTAGTGAACATGACCTTACTGAAATTCCGTTCTTTGAAATCTCAATCTGAGCTCCTGCATCTTTTAAAATATCGATGATTTCGTGATCAGCCTGATCATCATCAATACTTGTGACTTGTGAATGATTAAAGCCAGTGGTTAGAACTCCTAAAGCAATTAAATATCCTAAGGAACTAAAATCAACGGGAACAGTAATGATTGTGTGATGTTGAATTTCATTAACTAAATGATCAGTCATTTTGGCGTAAGCATGGCTATTTTCCATTTCAATCGCTTGAACATCAAGTTGCAGAGATTGAGAAATGAGTTTTAAAGCTGTATAAAATTGTGAGCTTCTCTTAGAATTGATCACAAACTTGGTGTTTGATTTTAGTGGGCCTTGAATCAAGTAACCTTCTGCTATTTGTTTCACATGAGCGCCCAAAGCATTAAGCGCTTCAATCAATTCTTCCATAGGTCTTTTTAGCATCTCGGTATCGGCTTTCAAGAGATACTGATTTTTCCCTAAGGCTAGCATGGCCATTAAGAATCGATTGGTCGTTCCCCCATCTCCTGAATTAAGTTCAATTAATTTTGAAGATTTTTTCTCACATGCTGGAAATGAATTTCTAAAAGTTAAACTTTGATCTTTGAGCGTATATTTTAATCCCACTTGATCAAAGACTTTTATCAACTGAGTAACATCTGTAGAGTTAGATAAATATTTTATCGTTTTTTGTTCTGATGATTGAGCCGCTAAAACCAGGGCGCGATTACAAAAAGATTTAGACGTAGGAATCATTAAATCCCTACGACTAATTCCTCCTGAAGATATTTTATAAACTAAACTTTCTAAGCTCATCTTTATTTAGCTCAAGTGCATTTTGAATTTCTTCAAATGTTTTATTTACGACAACTGCATTTCCAATATCATTCACGAGGATAAGATCCAGTGAATTCAGCGCTGATATTTTTTTATCTTTTGAAAGATAGGTCATAATTTTTTCAACTGGAAATTCTTTGTTTTGCCAAGGTGGATTTTTGTCCGTCATTTCAAGTGCTTCTTTTAAAGCGGTAATGTCGTGAATGTTTTTTTCATTACCAAATAATTTAAAGACTAATACCATCCCCCAAGAAATAGCATCACCATGTGGAATGTTGTAGATAAATTCTAAAGCATGACCAAATGAATGACCTAGATTCAAGGTTTTTCTAATTCCTGTTTCTTTAAAATCTTCCAAAGTTAATTTTTGTTTGTATTCAGCACAAGCTCTAATTAATTCGGAGCGATCAGATTTTTTCATCGCTAGATCATAAATACCAAAATCCAGAAAACAGTATTTTAAAACTTCACCCATTCCACTTTTCATTTCAGTATCAGGAAGCGTTTTTAGAAAAGACTCACTAATATAAATATTGGTTGGCATATGAAATGCACCAATTAAATTTTTTCCGACTTTAGCATTAATAGCAACTTTGCCACCAATACTGGCATCAACCATTGAAAGTAATGTAGTAGGAATAATGCTCCAATCAATTCCTCTAAGAATGGTCGCTGCTACAAATCCAGCAAAATCAGATACGGCTCCACCGCCAAAAGCAACCATGTGAGCATTACGATGAATTCCTTTATCTAAAAAAAACTCAAGACAATTTTGAAAATCATTAAAGTTCTTTGCCTTTTCGCCATCAGCTGCTTTCCAAAAAATGACTTTTTTCCCAGTCAATTCTTCGAAATTAAAATCCTTTCCGTAAATACTCCACACTTGGTGGTCAGCAACAAACAAAATTGTATCTGAATTAATTTTTTTTAATTCTTCGATAATTTGATTATATTCAATTTTAAGAATATTCGTTTTGATCACGATAAAACCCTCTTCAATCTATTTATTTCCATCTCCATAAGCTCTTTGTCTGAGAAGATGATCAGCTAATACTACCTTTGTCATGGCTTCAACGACAGGAATGGCTCTAGGAATAATGCAAGGATCATGTCTACCTGCTTTCGCTTTTTCACCAACAGTAGAAGTTGGTTTAAAATAAACAGTTAAAACAATTCGCTCACCATTTGTTATTCCGCCTTCAATCCCTCCGAAATGACTTTTATCGGCAGAGACTTCGCTTCCCTTGAGTGATAAAAAATCAATTCCACTTCCAAAACTAAATCCTACAACTGCCCCTATCGACATAATGGCTTTAGCTAAATCAGCTTTTAATTTATCAAATGCTGGTTCTCCTAATCCCTTTGGGCAATGATCGATGACAACTGTCACCGCTCCTCCAATCGATTCACCATCTGCTTTAAGGTTCTCTAAATATTTTTTTATTTCTTCTGATTTTGCTACTTCGGGAAAACCGTAGTCTCCAAAATCAGTATGCGGTTTTTCAGGAATTCCATTATAAGTAAACGGACCTAAATGAGAGGTGAAAGCTTTTACTTTAATTTGTGGAATAATGAGGCTGGCAAAATATCCTGCAATCACTCTTGCCACTGTTTCGCGTCCACTCGCTCTTCCTCCACCACGATGATCGCGCACGCCAAATTTATCTAATGTCGTTTGATCTGCGTGTCCTGCTCTTACTTCAGTTTTCAATTGATCGTAGTCAGAACTCTTTTGATTCGTATTTTGAATGGTGACGGCGATAGGTGAACCTAGGCTTTTACCAGCATAAACTCCAGACAGCACGACTGCTTGATCTAATTCATTTCTATTCGTGGTCCCTGTAATTCGTCCAGGTCTTCTTTTATCGAGTTCCAATTGCAATTGGGCCAAATCTACATCTAGACCGGCAGGTAAGCCATCTATGACCACTCCCATCGCTGGACCATGAGACTCTCCAAATGACATAAAAGAAAACATTTTGCCAAAGTGATTTCCGCGCATACAATCTCCACTTAGCTGAATTTGTGAAAACAATCTTCTTACTATAATCTTACAATAATCGCATCATTCTCCTAGGGAGAGAAGTAACATGATCTATCGTGAAAGTCTTGGACATTTAGTCGAAATTCAGTCCCTTAAGAAGCAGGAAACTGTGCTTCAAGAAGCCTTAGAAGGTGAGTTTGGTCGAATCTCCGCCCTAGAGAAGCGTCAAACTTCTTCATTGCTAGAAATAGAATCTCTTTCAAAAGAAATCATAGATTTAAAAATTAAATCTAAAGAGCATGCACTCGATACACTTACGAATGAACAAACAAAACTCAAAGCTAAAGAGTCTATGGTGACCAATGAAAAAGAGGTTCTGGCGCTTGAGAAATCCTTAAAGGAAAACCAAGAAAAGTGCCTATCACTTGAGAGTGAACTCTTTTTGGATCTAGAAAATGAAGAAGCTCTTCTGCAAAAAATAAAAGATCTCAAATCATTTTTGATTGGATTAGAAAATTCTATCCAAGAAATCAGCGCAGAAGTGCAGAGCCATTCAGCTAAATACAAAATTGATCTTGAGAGTGTTCAAAATAGGATCACATCTTTACTCGCTCTTTGTCACAAAGATGTTCTCGTTCTTTTTGAGCGGGCCCAAAAAAAACACCCCAAGTCACCTTTAAGTTATATTAATGGCACTAGCTGTAAGGAGTGCCGAATGGTTTTAAATTCGGTTCTTAAAAGTTCTGTCGAAAATATCAGTGCCATAGAAACATGCCCTTATTGCGAGAGAATTCTCCTACCTACCACCCTGAATTATTGACAAGATCACTCTCTCATAAGATAAGACTTCTACCGAGAAGAGGAGACTATCGCTGGCAGGGGCAACCTTGCGGGAGGAAAGTCCGGGCACCATATGGCGACGTAGCGGCTAACGGCCGTCCACCGCGAGGTGAGGACAAGTGCAACAGAAAGTATGTACAGGTAATGCTGTAGTGAAACCAGGTAAACTCTACGTGGTGCAAGTCCAAATAGGTTTGTGGGAAGGATGAAAATCCTTCATCGAAGGGCCACTTCGAACAAACGGGTAGGATGCTTGAGCTAAAGAGTAATCTTTAGCCTAGATGAATGATGGTTTAATACAAAACCCGGCTTAAACCTTTTCTCGGTTTTTTATTCACTTTTTCCCCAATCCTTCCGATAATTTTCTTATACATTTATTATTTAATTTGGAGAAAATTATGAAATCCTTAGCTCTCTTATGGCTATTCACACTTGCTCCTTTTAGCTTTGCTGAAAACGCGAATCCCCTATGCCCTAAAACATTAAAGTCTGGCTGGGAAACGGCAAAACCTTTTCAATTTAAAGTTGGCAATGATCTTAAAGGTATCGACATCGACACACTTC
>JAKLJM010000054.1 GCA_023151145.1 Bacteriovoracaceae bacterium
ATTTATTTTCGAATATTGGAATTTCATCAATTTTTGATGAAGTAAAGGCAGAATATAATTTTCAACAGGCACTCATTGATCTTTCTATTACAGAACATGATATTTATTCTTGGTTAGATGATAACTCAGAAAGACGAAATATTATTGCACATACCTTTAGTGGTATTGATGACATTTTAGATGAAACAATACTTCTAACGCGCCTTGATTCTCTCAAAGCACTTTGCGAGGGAATTAGTCAGGTTTTAATTGGGCGATGTTTGAAAAAAGTCTTAGTTAAAGATGAAATGAAGATACTGAAAGTTCATGATGTTATTAATTGCAATATTCTCTGTTGTGAATTGTCGATTCCAAAAATTCAGCTTGGAGATTTCTTGTTGAGTGAAAATGGAGCAGGTGAGTATAGATGCAGTGAGATTGTTGAAATAAGAGTTTATGATACTTCGGTTAATCATGTGGTTAAAGCATGCCCTACAGAGGTTCTTGATATCGCTGTTAGATGTTCTCACAAAATTAAAAAAACAAATAATTTTTACATTATTAGTTCTTCTTTATTATCAAATGAAATAAAAAAAGAATAATTCCGCCCATTCCGACTTTTCCAATGAAACGCTATTAAATCAAGTGAAACAAAATGAAGAAGATAAAAAGAAAAGACTGAGTTTTCATTGGTAAATATTCAAAAGCACAGATTGTTAATTTGCCCAAATGCAGATCGGGTAGTTCAGGCAAGCACTTATCCTCTTAATTTTATTAATACAAAAAGCATGAAAACATGCGAAGTATACCAAAAGTATACCAGAGGTATACCTACATTTGCCAGAGTTGCATTGGTATACCTCGGGTAAATACTAAAATAAATGCTGTGTTTTTACTACTAGAGCTTAGATGTCTTTTTAGTCTTAACGGTTGAGCTTTGAATCTTTTTTTGATGTAGATTCACTACATTTCCAGGATTCTCTCTACTTTTAAGATAACCGTTAAGTGAAAGATGATTAGCGATTTTAATGGAAACATCTTTTTGAAGATCACCAAGATTTTTAGAGTAATGATCTGCAAGTTTTAAATCTTTATGTCCCGTGATTGCAATTACAGCATCAAGTCCACCGCCAACCTTTCTTGCAAGAGTCGCCATTCCATGTCTTAAAATGTGAGTTCCAGAATAGGGAAGTTTCGCTTTTCTTTGAGCTTCTCGGTAATTGACTTGAATCGTGCAATAGTTTAGTGGGCGAGCTTCAATGTGAAAAACAAAGTTACATCCTTCGATTTTATGAGCTTCCATTCGCTTTAAAATTTCATAGAGATCATCGGTCATGTAAACTGGTCTAGGAGTTTTGTTTTTAGGAAATGGATTTAAAGACTTAAAAACTTTATTACTCATGTCCCAATAGCAAGTTTCCATGATGACGATTTCTCTTCTTTCAAAGTTTATTCTTGTCCATTGAAGTCCTGCGACTTCACCAACTCTACTAGCAGTTAGATATTGAAATAAAGCCAGATCCCTGTATGGAGGTTTTAAATAATTGAAGAAATGAAAAGCGTCTTCAACACTGATAGCTCGCTCGGAAGTCTGTCTCACTCTGATAAAGCCCATTTTTTTGTGCTTTGTCTTTATTGGACAAGTCAGATGTAACGATTCTCTTTCAAATGTTTCACTTTGCTTGTACCAATTGAAAATTGTTACAAATAGATTTAGTTCATTATCAAGATTGGATCTTTTGGCTCGTCCACGTTGATTCTGTTCATACTCATCACTTTTAAAATATGCTACATTGGTTTCTACCCAAGAGGAAATTACCGAAGGAGTAATTTCACCCATTGGTAAATGCTCCAATTGCTTTAATAAAATATATCTTCTGAGCCAAATCTCTTTGGTAGAGTCTGCAATCAACGGGAAATGCTTGTTCTGCATTTCAAGCCAAACCGTTAGGAGGGTAGAAGTTTTAATTATTAAGGGAGAATGCTCCTCCTCGGGAGCATCCTCAATTGAATTTAGGTCATTAAAGTATTTGAACCAATTAGAAGCATCTCTTAAGGTATTAAATGTCTTTTTGTGAATAATACCGTTTATTTTTTTTCGTGCTTGGTATTTTCCTGTTAATGGATTTTTATAAATACCTTGGTAGCCGTTCACTTTAATATAATTGATTGTCATTAGCGTCCTCCTTCATCGATCCAATTAAGGATGTCATAAGGATTGAAAAACAATCGAGAGCCACGCTTTGAAAAGGGGATTAACCCTTTTGAAGTTCTGTTGTAAATGCTTCCAACTTTTAAACCAGTAAAAGTAGAAACATCTTTTATCGACCATATTTTTTTGTTAAAGAGCTGTTCGTGATCTTCATATATTTCCTTGCCTGAATTGTCAGGTATATTATTTCTTAAAACATTCATATTTTCTCCTAAGGTTTTAATTATTGTGCACTTCAGTTTCTGTGCACGTATTTAATTGCATTAATGGTATTGATGAATGTGTTGGTAGTGATGATTTTATTGATTCTGCTGTGTTTTCTGTGGTGATTAGTGCTATTTCATTAATGGTTTCCTCTTTTAATGCTATGTTAGTATAAGGATGAGATCTTAATGGTTTTCCATCTAGAGATTCTCCATATTTTATAGCATTTGAGTGCCTTGTTACTTTTGGGAAAGCTTTTTTGATGTTTTTGTTAAATACTGATTCTTCTTGTGGTTTTATTCCATACTTAATGCAATGATTCTTATAAATATCATAAATTTTTGTACCAAAGATTACATTGCCTGGCCTATATTCAAAATAATCTTTTAGGAATCGAATCGATGGGTTAATTAATTCATAAAGATTTTCGGCATCATTTTTCATTTCCTCTGTTTCTGAAAATTTCCATTTGTTTCTAATCAGTCGTTCTAAACCTCTAATGGCCCAGTTTCTAATTCCAGTAAGTTCATCTTGCCAGTATTCACTTTGTAGAAAATTAGAATTCTGATTTTCTTCCTTGATTTGTTTTTTGAACCTTAAAATAAGAAGTCGACGCTTTAATCCATTAGAATCATCCAGGAAATTTAGATCAAAGTTTGTTAGTATTACCAGTCTTGCAGTAACACTTGCTTCAAATGGGTCTTGAAATTTGGATTCGATTTGAAATTTACCACCGACTGCCCATCTTTTTATTATAGAAGATACAATATGACCTTTTTCGTCAATTTCATCTACAAGGTTAAGCAATTTATCGTAGGCATTTGCCAATTGAAATCTTCCGTTTGGTAGAAATCCACTTAGCGCGACAGAGGAGACATTTTGTTCACCGAGCATTAACGAAATAACAAAAAACAGCAATGATTTTCCCTCCCCACCTTCTCCCTGGCAAATGAGCAGTTTGTGAGTTCGTGTTGTTGGTAGCATTAAATAGCCCACAAATTCTTGCAAGAAATAGATCTGAGAAGGAGTTAAAATCTCATTTAAAAGCTTAATGAATTTTTTACATCCTTTCTTGCTAGCGAAGTTATAGTTTAGATTAAATTCTGAAAAGAAACTTTGAGTGTGCTGATGCTCTGAAGTAATCAGATGGTCACCTCTGATTTCAAAGTGAACAATTTTATTGTTAAATGCTATGGGATAGGTTTGTACAGGAAGAGTCCTGTCTAGATATGAATTCGGATTGACATTTTCCAGGGATAAAATATTTTCCATTAAGAATAATAATGAATTGGCATCTTCCTTTTTGAACTCAGGTATAAAGTCATTATTAATTTTTGAAAGCTTTGTTACTTGGGAAATCAAGGTGGATTTTTTTATTTTTGCATAAGACTTACCTCCATAGATATAAAATTTTCCATTGTAAGACACCAGAGAAGGTGTCCCATCATGGTTTCTATATTTAAAATGATCTAAGAAAATATCAATGTTTGAAAAATTCACGGACATACTTACTCCACTGGTTTTTCTATAGATTGAACTTTCAAAAAATGCTTTCTTTTTTCTTTGTTCTCAGCTTTTGAGTGATAAGTTTTTTCATGAAGCTCTCCCTTTAATAGAACGTGATCTCCTTTGTTTAAATTAATTTGTAACGTGCTTACAGATTTTAACCAGTAGTCCCAATCAATAAAGGTAGTCTTAGATCTAGGTTGCATGTTCTCATCGAAATAAATTCGATTAATAGCTATTGAACTGCTCAGACAAATGTTACCACTTTGTTCATGAACAAAGCGTGTAACTTCTTTTGTTATAACACCCGTGATTTCAATTTTGGCATAATGGTTTTTCATTTTGTTCTCCTTTTATATGTCAACTTAATTGTTGATCATGATCATAGGAGCGGAAAAATAGTGGTGTTTTGGAAAAATGAAAAGTTAAAAATAAAAAAAAAGATATAAAATTTACAATGGGTATATTCAGAATAACTGAATTTTAATAGCATCATTTATATCCGCTTTCGCTTCGCTCAAGCTTTAAAATTGTCTATCGCCAATTATTATTCCTGATTTGATTTTTTTGCAATTTAATAAAGAATTACCAATTAATAAATGATTCCAAGTTTAATTAAGCATATTAATATCTGGAAGAATGTAAAAATTACAAATCTGTTGACGCTTTAAAAACAAAAAAAATTAATTTTTTATTGGTAATCCTAGTGAAGATCCCAGAAGGTTCCGAATGATTGTAGCTCATTCGAGGCCACGGGGTCTGAAAAACAACTAGGAGGATTTCTATGAGTCTCTTGAAAAACGTTTCTGTTCGTTACGATGATGATTTTGATTCTAATGGTTACGATGAAGATCTTTTTGAAGATCCAGAGCTATTTTCACTACTGGAGCAGATTTTAAGTGAAGTGTTTCAAGTAGAAGATGAAGAATCGACAGAAGCACTTTGCGGAAATGCGATTTATTTTCTCGAAGATGAGCAATCAATTAGACGGATTGAAAAATCAGAGCAGAATAAATTGGATGAAGGTTCTAGTAACGTTGAAGATCTCGACAATCTTCTAATTGAAGCCACAGATTATTTTAAAAATCCCAATTATTCACACACTACTGAAGATGATCAAGGGACAGATTATCTCACATGCTTTATCCAACTTTATTCAGGGGTAACTTTTAACGGCAATGGAGAAATGATTTCAAAATGGAAATCTATAGACCATAAAGTCCAAATTGAACTCAGAGAGTTACTTCTACCAGAGCTTTTAATTAACAAAATAGAGCAAAGTGGAATTAAGTGGACTGAACTCGTGCGAGTAATGATTTATGGGCCAGGATTAGAAAAACTGGTTGGAAGTAGATTTTATGAAGTAGATGAATCTAAAGAACTAGTTCTGTTATCAGATGAATTCCCGAATATCTTATTAGCAATTCCAAATTTTGAAAACGCTTTGGATTCTGAGGAATCAATTTTTGATTTTACTGAAAGGGAGATCAATGAAGGAATCCCTTTTGGAATTATTCCAGATTTCGGTAGAGTCACCCTTGGTCATTGGGAGTGGACTCATATCCGCTTACAAGAAATACAGGAGGAAGAAATGGAAGAGAGAGCTTTGAAAACAATTGAAAAAGAAGAAAGGTTCCGGGTACAGGAGATGAATGATTTCATCAATAAGTACAAGGATGCAAAAGATTTTATCAAAGGACTCAATAATAAAGTCATAGATCCAGTTGAGGTATACTCGTTAAGTCTGGAAAAGCTTAACAATATTTTATTTGTCACAGAAAAACTAAATTTCCGGCTCAGTGAAAGTTCCCATTACTACCAGATCAAAGCACTTTATACAAAAAGTAAGGTTTCCCACATCTCGACACAGGCGACACAGGCACTTTCAATAATTGAAAAAATAAATAAAGGTGATCATGTTGATTTTCATTTAATTTCCATGGCTACCATGGAGGATATTTTTGCAATCCTCTGGAGTGGTACAGGTATTAAAATTCATTCATCCAAGAAAGAACATTATTTTACTCTTAAAGATTCATTACTCCGTATGCGAGCCAACAAAGCTCGCGATTCCAAGAAATAAACTTCCGCTAACGCTTCAGTTTTTAACCTAACGGTTTAAATGGCTAACGCCATTTTCGGGGATGAGTCGCCTAACGGCTCATCTCCTTTATTAACTTAAAGGAGATTTATGAAAGTTGCCATCTATACAAGAACCAGTACAGATCGACAGCAATCAGGATTGGAAGCTCAAAAAAGAGCCTTGGAGGAATTCTGTAAAGCTCGTGGCATTACAGAGTATTTAGTTTTCGAAGATTTTGGAGTCTCAGGTACAAAAAATTCTCGACCTGAACTTGATCGACTAATGGTTAATGTTAGGAATGGAAGTGTTAATACAGTGATTGTTTACTCGTTCAGTAGATTTGCCAGGAGTACTAAATTCCTCTTGGATACATTAGAAGAATTTGGAAAATTAAAAGTTAATTTTATAAGCCTATCGGAAAATGTCGACCTATCAACCGCTATTGGGAAAGCGATGTTTACGATTATCTCTGCCATTGCAACACTTGAAAGAGATCTAATTTCTGAAAGGGTGAGAAATGGACTTGTGAACGCAAGAGCAAAAGGAAAGAAGATTGGTAGACCAGTAAAGGTCAATCAAGAGTTAATAGTAACTCTTAAGAGTGAAGGATACACCTACAGACAAATTGGAAAAATGCTTGGAGTTGGGCAAGGATCAATAACAAAGGCATTAAAGAAATTTGCACAAAAAGGCACGCCCTCTGGGGATTAGAGTGATCCCCGAGCGTGCACCACAATGAAATGTTTAATGAGTGAAAAACCAATAAAAGTTGTCACTCACCTCTAACGGTGAATTTAAAATCTGCCAACATTACGTCTTTTAACTTTCAGGCTGCTCTGATTATGGCCAATGTAGCCACGATCAGAGCTTTAACTCTAAACATTTTAAACTTATCCGATAATTATAGTGAAGGTGTAATTATGTTTGAAAAAAAACTCAAGGCTTTATTAAAGTCACATAACTTATCAGTTGCAGAATTGGCAAAACGCACAGGTTTACCACGCTCAACTATTCAACAATGGACAGCAGGGGGAACACCAAATGTTTACCAACTTGAGAAAGTAGCAACTTATTTCAATATAACAATTGATGAGCTTGTCTTTGATAAAAAGCCAAAGAATTTAATTGAGGATATTTTCAATGAAATATTAATACACTCTGGTGAATACAAGATCAGAATAAGTAAACTTACCAAAAAGGGAGAGTCGGATGATTAAAATTATTTTACCATTAATGGTTATGGCACTCATTTCAGGATGCTCATCGACACCTCAACAGAAAATTGAGGATCAAAATGAACAAGTTATTTCACACCTGGAAAAAGGAAAAAGAATTATTGGTAAAGATTTTGATGAAAAATTTACCCATGACGGATTAATAAATGGAGATTATGTCGCAGTTGGATCGTATAAAACAGATGATCAATTTAGCAATAACATGAATCATCTTTTAAGAGCAGGCGAAGACGCTAGAAGCAAATTGATCACTTCTGCACCAACTGAAATTAAGAAAATAATCCAGAGTGCAATTAGTACGATAAGCAATTCTCATGAAGCAGACCAAGTTCAAATCTCTGTTACAGAAGTGCAAGCTCTAACAGGAATGAGTAGTGGTTTAAATGATTCTCAATGTGTTAAGTTTGCAGAGCCAACCCAAGACATGAAATTCAAATATACAACTGAATGCCGCGTACTGGTCAGAGTTCCAGCCTCAAACTTAATGAAGGCTTACACCTACACCTTAGATAAGAAATATTCTGTTAAGGAAGACAATCAGATTAAGGAAATAATGAGACGGCAACTAATGGAAAAGGTTTTAGAAAAACCTCTTGTCAGTAAACAGGCCCCTTAACAACTGATCAACAATGAGACTGGTAATATTTTCAATATTTTTTCTAATGGGTGGCTGTGCTCATAAGATGGATATTAACAATAAGAAGTTTATTAATTTTAAAGAATATTCTATTGGTTCTACGCAAGGTGAATTGGCTAATAAATATTATCGAGTTCCATTTACGTTAGGCTGTAAAGATAGTTGTTTTGAAACTTGTAATGATTCAGAAGAAATTGTTACATCTACTTCTAGTAATATCAATGCAATTATTGATTATATTTATCGTTCAAATGGAACATTTAATATTAAAAAAGTTACCTATAACCACACAGATAAAGTTACCCTAAAAGCGTATGATGAACTGAAAATTCATTATCAAATGGCTTTATGTAAAGAAAGACGGGCTTTATTATTTATGTTCGAAGAAGAAATTACTTTAGTTTCTTATCGAATCATTAAAAAGGAAATACTTAAATGAAACTAGTCGAAGAGGCGGAATCATTTAAAGAACGCCTAATATATTTATCTGATAATGGGTTACTGAGTTTTGAAGATTGCTTCCGAATTCAGGGTGAAATCAGGGCAACGATTGATCAGCTTAAAGAGCTACCAAAAACTCCTGCGCACGACGAAGTGATTTTAATACTATTGACATGTGAAGTCGAAATTGAAATGTGCTTAAGCTATCTTCTCAAATTGAAAAAAATTAAGGTAAGTGCATAACAGTCTTGCAGCATGTTTATGGTGGTGAATGGAGAACTATGGGGGAAATTGAATAATTGATGCTGAAAAATTCAAAGTTACCTTTTTTTTTAGGATTCAATTTATTCAAGTAAATAAATCGCAATTTTTAGGAGTTGATTTTAACCAGTAGACCTACAAGAAAGGACTTAAAAATGACCAAAAAGCAGACTGTTTTATATATTATTTTACCAGTAGGCATAATCATGCTTGCAATGTTTTATTACAACTTCAAAGACTCTTGCTTTAACGGCAATGGAACTGCTTGCCTTGAGAAGTCCACAGACTATGCAAACTACCGAATGGCCCAAGAGACTGAAACCTTCGCCCTGAAGGCGTGTCATGCGGGAAATTACGAAGGGTGTATCCGTTACGCCAATTTTGCATTGGCAAAAGACGACTTAAACCTAACACGTGAATATCTATTTCAAGCTTGCAAGTTAGATAAATCAGGTTGCCATGCCTCAATTAACTTTGAATTAACCCAAAACAACCTAAAAGATGCACTTACAATGGCAGGCATCCCCTGCAATGAAGAAAATGATCTTGTAGCCTGTTACTATCTTGGATTAATCAAAATCAAACAACAGGACTACAAATTAGGTTCTGACTTGCTAAAGAAATCCTGTGAGGGAAAAGTCGGTAGTGCATGCTACTTCTTAGCATTGCACTTAAAGGATCATGGAGATCAGGATGCGTATTTGTACTATTTAAATGAAGGATGTAGTTTTGGAGAAGATAAGGCTTGTAGTCGCATGAGTAGATAAAGAGAATATTAAGTTTGGCAGTCAAGTTATTTCATTAATGTTTATTGGGGCTTTTTCAGTTGAATTTTTTTCATTTTTTTGTTGGTATTTTTTCACAAAGGTACAGAATTGCTGTCATAAAAAATGGTAGACGCTGAAAAGATGTTGACCACATAGGTGAAAGTGATCATTTATAGGTTAAGAAGTATCTAAGATTTAAGTAATTTTATACTTACTGCTGGTAAGGTAGTATAAAAATGATGTCTTTTCATTAGACCCGAATTATAAATTTAGGTAGAGTGCCTTGCTTGGAATACTTAAATGCTTTTAAAATTTTTACATTTAAGTATTAAGTTGATTTCCGCCATTTCCATTTGATGAAGTTGTTATATTTGTAAACTTGCAAATGTGTTGAATATATTCATTGAGTTCATCTATATCAAGTTGGTGCTTTAGATAATCGTCCGGAGATATGCAAATAGTTAGCTTTTCACATAGTTTTCCTTGAGATATAGCTGCAGAGAAAGATTTTATAATTTCCTTTGCAACGTCAATTCGGCTTTTATTTATTCTAGCGAGTCCAGTACCCAATAGAGGAATAATAATATGTCCATAATTTCCTTTGGTATGTAGATATTGCCATAAAGAATAAAGAGAATTTTGTAT